>JAJZFF010000509.1 GCA_021805485.1 Pseudomonadota bacterium | reverse complement strand
GACGCCGATATCCGCGCCGCGCGGGCGCTTTCGGTGCCGCTCAACATGGAGATGGCGGCGACAGACGAGATGGTCGGCATCGCCTGCGGGCTGAAGCCGCATGCGAGCTGCCTGGTGCCGGAGCGGCGGCAGGAGGTGACGACCGAGGGCGGGCTGGACGCCGCCGGAACCGCCGAGGCGCTGGCCCCGCGCATCGCGGCGCTGCGGGCGGCGGGAATCCGCGTGTCGCTGTTCGTCGATCCCGATCCGGTGCAGCTGGAAGCCGCGGCACGGCTCGGCGCGCCGGTGGTCGAGCTGCATACCGGCGCCTATGCCGAGGGGCGGCCGGGCGAGTTCGAGCGGCTGCGCGCCGCGGCGGCGCGGGCTGCGGCACTCGGGCTGGAAGTGCATGCCGGGCACGGGCTGAACTATGACAATGTCGGCCCGATCGCGGCGCTGCCGGAGGTGCGGGAACTGAATATCGGCCATTTCATCGTCGGCGAGGCGGTGTTCGTCGGCCTGGCCGAGGCGATTCGCCGGATGCGCGCGATCATGGACGCGGCGCGACGGCGTACGCAGCGTTAACTTGCCATTGACCCGGCGCGCCGCCAAAAGACCGGCGATGCTTTCCTTGCTGACCCCGACCCGGCTGGACCGCTACGTGTTCCGCCAGCTCCTCATCGGGCTGGCGGTTTCCACGCTCGGGCTCGTCGCGCTGGTGTGGCTGACGCAGTCGCTGCGCTTCATCCAGCTGATCATCCAGCACGGGCTGTCGCCGGTGGTGTTCCTGCACCTGACCGGGCTGCTGGTGCCGAGCTTCGTCGCGGTGATCCTGCCGATCACCTGCTTCATCGTGATCCTGTTCGTCTATGCGCGGCTCGCCGCCGACCGGGAGCTGACGGTGATGCGGGCGAGCGGCATGTCGGACGCCGCGATCGCGCGGCCGGCGCTGGCGCTGGCGATGCTGACGATGCTGGCCTGCTGGGGGCTGAACGTGTGGCTGGTGCCCTCGACCCTGGCGCGGTTCACCCATTTCGAGTCGATCATCCGCAACCAGGTCGCCGCCTTCCTGCTCGAACCCGGCGTGTTCACGCCGATTCCCGGGCATATCACCGTTTACGTGCAGCGGCGGGACCACGACCAGGTGCTGCACGGCATCGTCATCCAGGACGCGCGGCAGAAGGGCGAGCCGGCGACGATCCTCGCGCGGAGCGGGCGGCTGATCGACGGGCCGGACGGACCCGAGGTGCTGCTGCTCGACGGCTCGCGCGAGCAGGTGGATCCGAAGACCGGGCGCCTCAATATCCTGAGTTTCCGGCGCAATCTCATCAGCCTCGCCAAGCCGACCGGGGTGACGCGGAAGCTCGCGCCGAAGACCTCGGAGGCGACGATGACGCAGCTGTTCCACGCCGGCGCCGCGCATGTTCCCCCGCCGGTGCAGCGGCGCTGGCGCGAGGAGGCGTGGCGCCGGATCGCCTCGCCCTTCGCCGTGCTGTCCTATGCGGTGATCGCGCTGCTCAGCGTGCTGCGCAGCCCGTTCCGCCGGCAGGGCGGGGCGGCGGCGCTGGTGGCGGCGGTGTTCATCGTGATGGGGCTGGTGGCGCTGGAACTCGGCACCGAGAACCTGGCGGCCCGGCAGAACGGGCTGATCCCGCTGATCTTCGCGGTGACGCTGGGGCCGGCGCTGGTCGGGCTCGCGCTGCTGCTGCGCGGGCGGCGGCGGCGGGCGCGGACGGTGCCGGCATGATCCGCCTGCGGGCCTGGCGGCCGCCGCTGACCCTTTCGCTCTATATCGGCCGGCGCTTCCTCGGCGCGGTGGTGGCGATGCAGGCCGGGCTGACCGCGATCGGCGCGCTGTTCGACTTCCTCGACCTGCTGCGCCAGTCGGCCGACAAGCCGCAGGCGACGTTCTGGCGGATGCTGGCGCTGGAGGTGCTGCGGGTGCCCTGGCTCGGCATGCAGATCCTGCCCTTCGCCGTGCTGCTCGGCGGGATCTTCGCGTTCTGGCGGCTGACCCGGAGCTCGGAACTCGTGGTGGCGCGGGCGACCGGCACCTCGGTCTGGCAGTTCCTCGCCGTGCCGGTGGCGGGGGCCGCGCTGATCGGCGCGCTCGCCACCACGGCGGGCAGCCCGATCTCGGCGATCATGTTCGCCCGGGCGGAGGTGCTGTATTCGACCTATCTCGGCGTGGATTCGGGGCCGCTCTCGCTACAGGGCGGGCAGCTCTGGCTGCGCCAGGCGGACGATGCGGGGGGCAAGGGCGGCATCGCGATCCTGCACGCCGACGCGGTTCACCTGCACGGCAAGGTGCTGACGACGGGGCATATCACCATGCTGCGGCTGACCGCGCAGACCACGCTGCAGGAACGCATCGAGGCCGCGCGGGGCCAGCTGGAGCCGGGCGGCTGGCGGCTGGAGAGCGCGCGCATCCTGACGCCGGACGGAGAGCCGCGGGCGGTGAGCGCGCTGCGGATTCCGACGACGCTGACGGTGGGCCGCGTGCAGGAGAGTTTCGCGAGCCCCAGCGCGCTGTCGTTCTGGGCGCTGCCGGGCTTCAT
>JAJZFF010000390.1 GCA_021805485.1 Pseudomonadota bacterium | reverse complement strand
AGAGCGCCGGTGGATTTCAGCGGCTTGTCCGCGCCGCGGATGACGGTCTGGCCGGGGACGATCTCGGCGGCTTCGGCGATCTCGCCGATGGTCCGGCCGCTGACGGTGGGGGACGCAGGATCGAGATGGCGCGAAAGTTCGCGCAGCAGGCGGGGGACGCCGCCGGCATGGTGGAAATGCTCCATGTAGTGATCGCCGGAGGGTTTCAGGTCGACCAGGACGGGGACGTTGCGGCCGATCTCGTCCACCGTTTCGAGTTCGATTCTTGTTCCGGCGCGGCCGGCCATGGCGGTGAGATGGATGATGCCGTTGGTCGAGCCGCCGATGGCTTGCAGGACGGTGAGGGCGTTGCGCAAGGCGGCGGGCGTGATGAGGTCGCGCGGGCGGGGCGCGCCGGCTTTCGCCAGGTCGACGATGCGCTTGCCGCTGGCCTCGGCGATGCGGCGGCGCTCGGCATGGACGGCGGGGATTGTGGCACTCATGGGGAGCGAGAACCCGAGCGCCTCGATCACGCAGGCCATGGTGCTGGCGGTGCCCATCACCATGCAGGTGCCGACCGAGGGGGCGAGGCGGCCGCTGATGGTCTCGATTTCGGCGGCGTCGATCTGCCCGGCGCGGTGCATTCCCCAGAGGCGGCGGCAATCGGTGCAGGCGCCGAGCACCTCGCCCTTGTGGTGGCCGACGACCATCGGGCCGGTGGGGACGACGATGGTGGGCAGGTTGGTGCTGATCGCGCCCATGAGCTGGGCGGGGAGCGTCTTGTCGCAGCCGCCGATGACGATGACGGCGTCCATCGGCTGGGCGCGGATCATTTCCTCGGTGTCCATCGCCATCAGGTTGCGCAGGAACATCGAGGTGGGGTGCGCGAAGCTCTCGCCGATGGAGATGGTGGGGAAGACCATCGGCAGGCCGCCGGCGAGCATGACGCCGCGCTTGGCGGCCTCGATCAGGTCGGGGCTGTTGCCGTGGCAGGGGTTGTAGTCGCTGCCGGTGTTGGTGATGCCGATGATGGGGCGGTCCAGCGCATCGTCGGAATAGCCCATCGCCTTGATGAAGGCCTTGCGGAGAAAAAGCGAGAAGCCGGCATCGCCGTAGCTGGTCAGGCCCTTGCGCAAGCCCGACACGGTCAGGCCTTCCGGCTGGCGCGGAAGGCTTCGTAGCGGGCTTTGGTTTCGGCGTTGGCGGGGTAGAGGCCGGGGAGCGGCACGCCGCGGTCGATCTCGGTCATGATCCAGGCTTCCAGCGCCTCCTGCTCGATCGCCTCGGGCACCACCTCGTCGAGCAGGGCCTGGGGGATGACCACGGCGCCGTCGTCATCGACCACGATCACGTCGTTCGGGAAGACGGCGACGCCGCCGCAGGCGATGGGCTGCTGCCAGGCGACGAAGGTGAGGCCGGCGACCGAGGGCGGGGCGGCGGCGCCGCGGCACCAGACCGGCAGGCCGGTGCCGAGCACGCCGGCGAGATCGCGCATCACCCCGTCGGTGACGAGGCCGGCGACGCCGCGCTTGCCCATGCGGGCGCAGAGAATGTCGCCGAAAATGCCGGCATCGGTGATGCCCATCGCATCCGCGACGGCGATGCAGCCTTCGGGCATCGCCTCGATCGCGGCGCGGGTGGAGATGGGCGAGGCCCAGGAGGCGGGGGTGGCGAGATCCTCGCGGGCGGGGACGAAGCGCAGCGTGAAGGCGCGGCCGACCTTGCGGCCCTGGCCGGGGGCGAGCGGCGCCGTGCCGCGCAGCCAGACATTGCGCAGGCCCTTCTTGAGCAGGACGGTGGTGAGCGTCGCGGTCGAGACCGAAAGCAGGGCCGTGCGGATTGCCTCGTCGAGCGGTGCGCTTTCGGTCATCGTTATCCCCCTTTTGTCGTGTTCCGGCGGCGCCCTGGGGCGCCATCCGGTCGGTTGTATATGAGGGACACGACGGGCCGCAAGGCGGCCACCTTGCGGCAGGCGGGATGCCTGCCATGATCAGGCCCGGGACGGGCTCAGTTCATCAGCGGTCGTCGTCGTCGTGATGCCAGCCGCCGTGATAGTAGCCGCCGCCGTAATAGCCGGGGCCGCCATAGGGGTAGTAGACGCAGCCGGCGAGCGCGGTGGCGAGACCGGTCAGCGCGAGGGCCAGAACGACGGCCCTGAGGGCGGATTGTTTCATGTCTCTTCCTCCATCCTTGCGGATCGGGGAGATATGACGCGCGAAAACCGGTGTTTCGATGACCGGAATGTGGCGGTGATGTGGAACCTGCGCCGGCTCAGGGCTTCACGAAGACCATGATGACGATCACGATCATCAGGATGGTCGGGACCTCGTTGGCGATGCGGTAGAAGCGCTCGGGCTTCGTGTTGGCGTCGTTGAGGAAGTTCTTCCGCCATTTGGAGAGCGCGCCGTGGAAGCCGCTCATCAGGATGACGGAGATGAATTTCGTCCACCACCAGCCGGCCGACCAGGAGATGGCGCCGGGGGTGAGGATGAGCAGGATGCCGAAGGTCCAGGACGAGATCATCGCCGGGGTGGCGATCTGCTTGAGCAGGCGGCGTTC
>JAJZFF010000010.1 GCA_021805485.1 Pseudomonadota bacterium | reverse complement strand
CGCGCGACGAGGGCGAGATCGGCCCGGCCGCGCGCCACGCCGGTCTCAGCCGCGGGCGAGCCGCTTCGCGGTGCGCAGCAGGATCTGCCGGTCCTCCGCAGCACAGGCGCGGTAAAGCCGCATCAGCGCCAGCTCGTCGCCCTGCAGCGACCCGGTCTCCCCCGAGACCAGATAGGCGATCGAGGTGCCGAGCACCTTCGAAATCCGTTCGAGATTTTCCCGGACCTGCCCGGCCCGGTCGGTTTCCCACTGCGCGATCGCCGAGCGCGACACGCCGAGCTGCGCGGCAAACTCGTCCTGGGTGAGATTGTTCGCAAGGCGCAAGGCGCGGATTCGTTGCCCGACCGATTCCGGGGGCGTCTGTTTCTTCGGTGCCATGGTGTCAACATAAAGACGTGCCGGGAGTCGCGCCAGCCGCCGTTAAGGGATTTGACAAAAAAAACGTGACGAATAATAACTTTTTTTGTCAGGCCTCCTGATGGGTCCGTTATCATGTCTCATCTGTCTCAAAAATCAAAAATTGAGATTTTCCGAGGCAACGACATGTTGCTCCGCAACACATGCCGGATCATGACGCGCGTCTGGCCGCCGCGTTAACAAATGAAGAAACTTCGTCGGGCGAAAAAGCAACCTGCGCTGGTAGTCAGGCTGACAGACTCAGCCTTGCAACCTTGCCGCGAAAAACCCGTCCATGCCGCCGCGCTCCGCCCACATTCCGGGATGGGTGGCAAGGTCGCCCGCCGGCGTCACCGCCTCGGCCAGCCCCGGCAATTCCGCCGCGCCGAGCGGCGCGCGCCGCAGCCCGAGCCGCGCGCACGCCGCCTCGATGCGCTGGGCGCCTTCCTCCGGCTGCAGCGAGCAGACGGCGTAGACCAGCGTTCCGCCCGGCGCGAGCATCGCCGCCGCGGCGTCGAGCAGCCGGTCCTGCAATGCGGCACAGGCCTCGATGTCGCGCGGCCGCCGCAGATGCAGGATCTCCGGATGCCGGCGGATCGTCCCGGTCGCCGAGCACGGCGCATCCAGCAGGATCGCGTCGAAGCGTTGCGCCGGCCGCCAGTCCAGCGCGTCCGCCGCCACCGTCTCCGCCGCGAGGCCGAGCCGGTCGAGATTCTCCCGCAGCCGCGCCAGCCGGCGCGCGTCGCGGTCGAGCGCGGTCACCGCCGCGCCGGCGGCGGCGAGCTGCGCGGTCTTGCCGCCCGGCGCCGCGCAGAGATCGAGCACCCGCCGCCCGGCCACGTCGCCGAGCAGCCGCGCGGGCAGGGCGGCCGCCGCGTCCTGCACCCAGAGCGTGCCGGCGGCATAGCCGTAAAGCTGGGTCACGTCGGTGCCCGCCGGCAGCCGCACCGATCCGGTCGGCAGCCGCTCGCCGCCCTCCGGCACCGCCGCCCCGTCCTTCAGCGTGAGATCGAGCGGCGCCTCGCCCTGGTGCGTGGTGGCGATCGCCCGCGCCGCCGCCCCCCACGAGGCCCAGAGCCAGGCCGGCGTGTCCAGCCGCGGCGAATCGAGCGCCTCCAGCGCCGCCGCCCCGTCGGCGCTCACCTTGCGCAGCACCGCGTTCACCAGCCCCGCGAACTTGCCGAGCCCGCGCGCATGCGCGAGCCCCACCGCCGTGCTCACCGCCGCGTGCGCCGGCGCGCCGAGCAGCGCGAGCTGCGCCGCGCCGATCCGCAGGATATGCCGCACCGGCGCCGGCGGCGCGCGTCGCAGATGGGTTTCGAGAATGGCGTCGAGGCTGCCGAGCCGCCGCAGCACGGCGGCCGCGATCCGGTGCGCCGCCGCCCGGTCGCGCGGCGCGATGTCCGCCAGCCCCGCCAGCGCGGCGTCCAGCGGCGCGCGGCGGTCCAGCACGGCTGACAGCAGCGCGAACGCCGCATCGCGGGTCGGATCGCCCTCTGTCTTCGTCATGCGCACCAATCGACCAGGGGAAGGAAACGGGATGGTGGAGCTGAGGGGAATCGAACCCCTGACCTCCTCATTGCGAACGAGGCGCTCTCCCAACTGAGCTACAGCCCCATCCCTGCGCGGGCAATCGCGCACCCTGAGCCGGAAGTCAACCCACCTCGTCCGCCTTGTCACGTTGCGCGAAACGCCATGCTTCGCTAACCCGGGCACCAGCCAAGGAGGGTTACGATGCTCGGAGCGGTTTTCTGGTTCCTCGACGAGGCCATCCAGATCTACATCTACATCATGATCGCGGCGGCGATCTTCAGCTGGCTGATGGCGTTCGGCGTGCTCGACACCCGCAACCACATCGTCTACCGGATCGAGGAATTCCTGATCCGCGCGACCGAGCCCTTCCTCGCGCCGTTCCGCCGCTTCATCCCCGCGATCGGCGGCATCGACATTTCCTTCATCGTCGGCTTCCTGCTGCTGCGCGCGCTGCAGATCTTCCTCGCCGGGCTCTACGGCCACCTCGCCGCGATGGGCTACCAGTGAGCGCCCCGATGGCGGCCCGCATCATCGACGGCAAGGCGGTCGCCGCCGCCCTGCGCGCCGAGGTGGCCGCCCGCGCCGCCACCTTGCCCTACGCGCCCGGCCT
>JAJZFF010000538.1 GCA_021805485.1 Pseudomonadota bacterium | reverse complement strand
GGCCTGATGCACCCAGCCCTTGACGCCGTCCGCATCCTCGACGAGGCGCCAGACCTCGAACTCGCGCTCGATCTTCACCGGCAGGTTGCGCCGCTTGTAGACCCAGGCGATCGGGTAGCGCGTGCCCGGGCCGGCGCGGAGATTGACCTCGTCGGAGCGCAGCGCGGCGAAGCGTGGCAGCGGCAGGCCGGTGGCGCTGCCCTTGTCCGGCTCCGCCGGCTTCACCGGCGCGGACTCCGGCGCCGTCGGCGCGGCTGGCCCGGCCGGGGCCGCGGGCTTCGCCGCCGCCTTCGCCGGCGCGGCGTGCGCCGGCTGGGTCGGGGCCGGCTGGGTTTGGCCCCGCTGGCTTTGGGCGCCCTGGGTTTGGGCGCCCTGGCTTTGGCCCCGCTGGGCCGTCGCCGGCGCCACGCGCTCGGGCCGCTTGCCGGCGCCGACCACCGGCACGTGCCGTGCCGGCGCGGCCGGCTTCGGCCTGGCCTGGGCCCGCGTCGTCGCCTTGTGCCCAGCCTTGGATTCGCCAGTCTTGGATTCGCCAGTCTTGGGTTCACCAGTCTTGGGTGGTGCCGGCTTGGCGGTCGTGGGCGCGGTGGGCGCCGCCGGCGGCGTCGGGGCCGGCACCATCGGCGCGCCGGGCGTGCCGAGCTGGCTCTGCGCCCGGACCTCGCCGCCGCCGGACCCGGCCAGCACCACCAGCCCCACCATCAGGGCGAACGCGATCGTGGCCGGGCGGGGAGCGGGTCGGAGCATGGAGCGTGCCTGCCAAGCCGGGTGCGCCGGCGTCAAGAGCCTCACAGCGTTACGATCTGGCAGCCGGCGCTGGCGGTGAGGAAGGTCACGGCGCCGGCGATCTCGACCCCTTCCCAGAGCGCCTCCGCCGTCAGCGCCTCGGCCAGCATGCCGGCCTCGCAGGCGATCAGCCGGGTGCCGAGTTCGCGTGCCGCCGCGCGCAGCGTATCGAGCCCGGCAACGCCGCGGGCGACGATCGTGCCATCGCGCGCCGCGCCCTCCAGCCCCGACCAGTCCGCGAGCAGGGCGCGGCAGCCGCCGTTGGTGGCGAACAGCGTCACCTCCCGGCCCAGCGCCGCGGCCGCGGCGGCGAGCACGAAGGCGGTGTGCGCCCGCTCATGCGTGCCCGAGACCAGCAGGATGCCGAGTCGCTCGGCGGTGGTGTGCTCAGACGCCACAGGCCGGCGCCCCGCTGCGCGCGTGATGGGCGAGATCGCGGATGCCCGGCGCCGCGCCGCACAGCGCGCAGCCCGGATCGCGCGGCAGGCGGATGACGCGGAAGCGCATCGCCAGCGCATCCCAGATCAGCAGCCGGCCGGAGAGCCCCTCGCCGATGCCGAGAATCTCCTTCAGCACCTCGGTCGCCTGCAGCGTGCCCATCACCCCTGTCACCGCGCCCAGCACGCCGGCCTCCGAGCAGCTCGGCACCAGGCCGGGCGGCGGCGGCTCCGGGTAGAGGCAGCGATAGCACGGCCCGCCGGCGTGCGGCTTGAACGTCGAAAGCTGGCCCTCGAAGCGCAGCACCGCCGCCGAGACCAGCGTCCGCCGGCCGAGCGCGCAGGCGTCGGCGACGAGGAAGCGGGTGGCGAAATTGTCGCTGCCGTCGCAGACGATGTCGTAGTCCGCGATCAGCGCGGCGGCATTGCCGGCGTCGAGCCGGGTGGCGTGGGGCTCGATGCGCACGCCGGGATTGATCGCCCGCGCCGCCATCGCCGCCGACTCCACCTTGGCCATGCCGAGCCGGTCGGTGCCGTGCGCCACCTGCCGCTGCAGGTTGGAGAGCTCGACCACATCGTCGTCGATGACGCCGATGGTGCCGACGCCGGCGGCGGCGAGGTAGAGCAGCAGCGGACTGCCGAGCCCGCCGGCGCCGACGACGAGCACGCGCGCGGCGCGCAGCTTCGCCTGGCCGGTGCCGCCGACCTCGGCGAGAAGGATGTGGCGCGAGTAGCGCTGGATGTCGGCTTCGCTGAAATCGAGGTCCATGGGCACCAGGATAGGCCCTTGCCGGCGCCGGGCGAAGGGGCGCATGGAATGGCGCCATGCAGAATGACGATGCGGCGCTGGTGCTGTTTTCCGGCGGTCAGGATTCCACCGTCTGCCTGGCCTGGGCGCTGGCGCGCCATCCCCGGGTCGAGACCGTCGGCTTCGCCTATGGCCAGCGCCACGCGGTGGAGCTGGAGTGCCGCGCGCCACTGCGCGGCGCGCTGGCGGCGATGAACGGCTGGGACGCGCGGCTCGGCCCCGATCACATGGTCGATCTCGGCGGCGCCATGGCGGCCGTCGGGGCCACGGCGCTGACCAGCGAGGCCGAGATCGCGCTCGGCGCGGAGGGGCTGCCGACCACGTTCGTGCCCGGGCGCAATCTGCAGTTCCTGGTCAGCGCCGCCGCCATCGCCTACCGGCGCGGGCTCAGGCGCATCGTCGGCGGCATGTGCGAGACCGACTATTCCGGCTACCCGGACTGCCGCGACGACACCATCAAGGCGATGCAGCTGGCGCTCAATCTCGGCATGCAGCGCCGCTTCGTGCT
>JAJZFF010000686.1 GCA_021805485.1 Pseudomonadota bacterium | reverse complement strand
AAGGCCGGATCGCGAATTTCGAGCCAGCCGCCCTCCCCGTTTCCGCCAGGCGCGGCGGCCTCGAACACGATGTCGATCTCGCCGAAATAAACCGGCAGTTCGAAGCGCCAGTGCCGGGTTTCGCCGGCGCGGATGTCATGGACAGCACGATGGATCTCACGCCCGCTGCCAGCCGCGGAGAAGCCGATCGACAGACGCAGCGCCGGGCCCGGCGCGGGCAGCAGGCGCAGCTGCGCCTCAAAGGCCGCCGGACCGGCGGCAAAGCAGCGCAGCGCGAGCCTGACCGGGGTTTCACCGGCAGGAGCTAGACAAAAACCCGTCTCGCCGACCGGCCTCCAGCCGCGCTCGGGCAGCGTGCAGATCAGTTGATCGCCAGCGATGTCGAAAACCGGCTGCCGACGGGGCGACGTCTGCGGGCCGAAGACAACACGGTCGAACACGACATGGCGCGGCACGGTCACGGCCCGCCAGACGGGTGGCGGCAACCGGATCGCCGGATCGGTGGAGACCGGCACGCCGCCAGTGCGGATCATCACGCGGCGGAAGGCGCCAAGCGCGCCATCAATCGCCGGATCGGCGAGATCGGGGCAGACGGCGGGATCGACGATCAGCAGATCGGCCTCCTCCCAGCCGAGATGCCGCAACACAGGCTCGAAGCCGAGCGTGACGATATCGCCCTGCGGATCGGGCACCAGCCGCTCGGCGCCGGTTGCCGGATCGGTCATCACGGCCAGGCGGGCGCCAGCAATGCCAACCGGGTTGTGGATAGCGACGATCCGCCGCCAGGGCAGCGTATTCAGCGCGTGCAGCCGGGCGCGCCCGGGCGCCGGTTCGATGCTGGCAATGGTGGCGGCCGGAAACGCGACGGCGAGGGCGACGGCAAGATAGCCATCGCCGATCACCATGATGCGGTGCGGCAGGAACGGCAGGTCGAGCCCCGCCACACCATCTCTAAGCGCACCAATGGCCGCTTCGGCATCGCCACCGCCTGCGCGCAGCCAGAGTGGATGCGCGAGCCCCGGCCAAGCGACGCTGACGAGCCCGATTCGCCCGGCAACCGCCGCGCGCACCGATGCGGCCAGGTCTGCGGCGGGGGATGCGGGCGCCGGATCTTCAAGTGCAACGGCCTCGCCGGTCAGCCGGCGGGCGATACGGCAACGAAGTGCCGCCGGAAGCGGGGCGCCGGACCGACTAGCGCCCGAACTCGGCGCCGCCACCCGTCAGCCCGCCAGGGCGGCTTTCGCCGTCGATGCGAGGTAGCCGGCGGCAATGGGCAGGATGGCGTCGTTGAAATCATAGTTCTGGTTGTGCAGGAAGGCGCCCTCGGTGGCAGGTCCGTTGCCGATCCAGGCATAAGCGCCAGGAATTTCGCGCAGATACCAGCCGAAATCCTCGCTCGCCATGGTTGGCGGCAGGTCGGAGAGCACCGGCATTCCGAGGTCCTGCGCCACGCGTCGGCCAAGTGCGGCCTCGTCCTTGTGGTTGATCGTCGCGGCGAGGCGGCGCTCGAACGTCACCTCGCCACGGCAGCCCATCGCCGAGGCCGTATGGGCGACGATCTCGCGAATGCGTCCGGTGACATGGTCGAACACCTCCGGCAGCAGGGCGCGCACCGTGCCGCGCAGCGTCACCGTATCCGGAATCTGGTTGTCGGCCTCGGCGCCGCGCAGCACGCAGATCGAGACTACCGCGGCATCGAGCGGGTTGATGTTGCGTGACACCACCGATTGCAGCGCGACGATGATCTGCGCGGCGCAAACCACCGGGTCGGCGGTGAGGTTCGGCATCGCCGCATGGCCGGCATGGCCGTGGATGGTGATGCCGATGCGCTCGCCCTGGGCCATCATCGGCCCGTCATGGATCATGATCGCGCCGGCTTCTACTCCCGGCCAGTTGTGGTAGCCGAAGATCCGCTCCATCGGAAAGCGGCGGAACAGCCCGTCCTCCATCATCGCCAGCGCACCGCCGAACCCTTCCTCGGCCGGCTGGAAGACGAAATGCACGGTGCCCGACCAGTCCGGATCGTCGCGCAGCAGCATCGCCGCGCCAAGCAGCGAGGTCGTATGCCCGTCATGCCCGCACGCATGCATCACGCCCGGCGCTTTCGAGGCATAAGGAAGCCCCGTCGCCTCGGTGATCGGCAGCGCGTCCATGTCCGCCCGCAGGCCGACGCTGCGGTTGCCGCCGCGCCGCAGGGTGGCGACGACCCCGTGCCCGCCAATGCCCGATTCGAAGGGGATCCCGAGTTCCTTCAGCCGTTCGCAAACAAAGGCGGCGGTTTTTTCCTCCCGCAGCGAGAGTTCGGGATGCTGATGCAGGAACCGGCGCCATTCGGTGAGCTTGGGCGCGATGCGGTCGGCGTGCGTGTCGGGCATGGATCACCTGTATATTCTCTGCCCGAGATTATGCGCCGCCGAGCCGCTGCGACAAGGGGGCGCGCGATTCGCGGCCTGAAAAGAAAGGCACTATCCTGAAATAGGCATCTAACCGGCTCGTCAGAGCCCGGCATCAGAAACATTGTCGATTTCACTTCATACCGAAATCATA
>JAJZFF010000219.1 GCA_021805485.1 Pseudomonadota bacterium | reverse complement strand
GGAACTGACCGTCGCGCTGCACGCGACTTTCGAGACACCGCGCGACCGGCTGCTGTGGGACGTGGGCCACCAGGCCTACCCGCACAAGATTCTGACCGGCCGGCGCGACCGTATCCGCACGCTCCGCCAGGGAGGCGGGCTGTCGGGCTTCACCCGGCGGTCAGAGAGCGAATTCGATCCGTTCGGGGCGGCCCATTCGTCCACCTCGATCTCGGCCGGGCTCGGCATGGCGGTGGCGCGCGACCTGAAGACCGCGCGGGGGGAAAAAGACGACCGCAACGTCATCGCCGTGATCGGCGACGGGGCGATGAGCGCCGGCATGGCGTATGAGGCGATGAACAACGCCGGCGCGCGGCATTCCCGTCTGATCGTGGTGCTGAACGACAACGACATGTCGATCGCGCCGCCCGTGGGCGCGATGAGCGCCTATCTGTCACGGCTGATGTCTTCCCGCAGTTTCCTGGGCTTGCGCGAACTCGGCATCAAGATGGTCAAGCGCTTCCCGCGCGGGATCGAGCGCACCGCGCGCCGCGCCGAGGAATACGCCCGGGGCATCCTGACCGGCGGCACCTTGTTCGAGGAACTGGGCTTCTACTATGTCGGCCCGATCGACGGGCACAACCTGGACCACCTGCTGCCGGTGCTGCGCAATGTACGCGAGGCCGACGAGCAGGGGCCGATCCTGGTCCATGTCATCACACAGAAGGGCAAGGGCTACGCGCCGGCCGAGCAATCCGCCGACAAATACCACGGCGTCTCGAAATTCAACGTCATCACCGGTGAGCAGGCAAAAGCCCCGCCCGGTCCACCGAGCTATACCAAGGTGTTCGCCGACGCGCTGATCGCTGAGGCCGAGCGCGACCCGAACATCGTCGCGATCAACGCCGCCATGCCGTCCGGCACCGGCCTCGATCGCTTCGCCAAGCGCTTCCCCGATCGCTGCTTCGATGTCGGCATCGCCGAACAGCACGCGGTGACCTTCGCCGCCGGGCTGGCGACCGAGGGGATGAAGCCATTCTGCGCGATCTATTCCACCTTCCTGCAGCGCGGCTATGACCAGGTGGTGCACGACGTGGCGATCCAGTCGCTGCCGGTCCGCTTCGCGCTCGACCGCGCCGGGCTGGTGGGCAATGACGGGGCGACCCACGCTGGTAGTTTCGATTTGTCCTATCTCGGCTGCCTGCCGGGCATGGTGGTGATGGCCCCGTCGGATGAGGCCGAGTTGGTCCACGCCGTCGCCACCGCCGCGAGCATCGACGATCGGCCCAGCGCGTTCCGCTACCCGCGCGGCGAGGGCATCGGCGTGGCGCTGCCCGAGCGCGGCATCCCCTGGACCCTCGGCACCGGGCGGCTGCTGCGGGAGGGCAACAGCATCGCGCTGATCTCGCTCGGAACACGGCTGGCCGACGCCTTGCGGGCGGCCGACGAACTCGCGGCCCGCGGCCTGCCCACCACCGTGGTGGACGCGCGCTTCGCGAAGCCGCTGGATACCGCGCTGATCGAACGCATCGCCCGGCACCACGAGGTGGTGATCACGATCGAGGAAGCGGCGATCGGCGGATTCGCCGCCGCCGTGATGCACCACCTGGCCTGGAAAGGGCTGCTGGATCACGGGCTGAAACTGCGGCCCATGACCCTGCCCGATCGGTTCATCGACCACGACAGTCAGGCCAAACAACTGGCCGCAGCGGGACTGACGGCGAAGGATATCGTCGCCACCGCGCTGGCCGCGCTCGGCGTGCCCAGTCGGGCCAACCTGGCCGCGCCGGCGGAATAGAGGAAGCCGCTTGAGGCGGCTTCTTCCCAGGGTCATCCGGTGCAAGACCGTCTCCACCTCTCTCGGGTCGCGCTACGGGATTCGCACATTTATCGGGGCCGGTTGACGAGGGAGAATCCCTCGGCGATGGCGCTGAGGCACTTCCATCCGCCCAACCGCGCGAGGATTCAGCTCGACCGGGTCAGCTCAACCAAGCCAGGCTTGCGGGCGGGTGCGGGTTTTGTTGCCGGGCGGTTTTGCGCTCGAGTGTCGGCAGCAACACGGTCGCCGCGGCGGTCTCGGTTTTGCTGGCGAGGTCGCCGGCCGGTCGGAGGCTGCCGTCGCGCGCGTCCACCAGTTGGATGATTTTGACCGCGCCATCGACCGCCGGCGCCGCCAGATCGAACAACGGCCAGTGCACCGGCGGTTGTCCCTCGGGTGGCGCGATCTCGACCGCCTCCACCATATTCAGGGTCAATTCGGCGGGGCGTTCGCCGCGCCGACCGTGCAGCGGCCGGCACACCCGTATGGTGCCGGCGCCCAGGGTCGCGGAGCGGGCCTTGTTGCCGAGCCGGCGCGGCGGCTCGCGTGCCACTACCGGCCAGTTCTGCGGTCGTGCGAACAGCTTGCCGCCCATCGCGCGCACCACCAAACAGCCGGACGCCACGATCCTCTCGCTCAGCCGCTCCGTCGCCGCGTCTGCCGCTTGCCGCCACATGCAGCTGTAAGCCGTCCCATGCCATGCCTCCCCGATTGTGCCGGACACGGAAAATTATGAATCGGCACGCCCGGGCCAG
>JAJZFF010000608.1 GCA_021805485.1 Pseudomonadota bacterium | reverse complement strand
CGATTGAGCCGCGCCTGCACCGCGACCTTCATCGCCACCTCCACCGCGACCGAGCCGGAATCGGTGAAGAACACCCGCTCCAGCCCGTCCGGCATCATCCCGGCCAGCCGCGTCGCCAGCCGATAGGCCGGCTCGTGCGCCAGCCCGCCGAACATCACATGCGGCATCGAATCGAGCTGGGCCGCGACAGCCTCACGGATATGCGGATGATTGTAGCCATGGCACGCCGTCCACCAGGAGGCGACGCCGTCGATCAGCACCCGCCCGTCGGCCAGATGGATTCTTGCGCCCTCCGTCCGCACCGCCGGCAGCGGCAGCGGCGCGGTCTGCATCTGCGCATAGGGCAGCCAGACATGCCGCCAGCCGCGCGCCAGCCAGTCGCTCACGAAAGCTTCGTCATCCCGAGCCTGTCGAACAGCGCATTGTCCCGCGCGACCGCGGGGTTCGCCGTGGTCAGCAGCGTGTCGCCATAGAAAATCGAGTTCGCCCCGGCGAGGAAGCACAGCGCCTGCGCCTCGTCGCTCAGCGCCTCCCGCCCGGCCGACAGCCGCACCCAGGATCTCGGCATGGAAATCCGCGCCGCCGCGATGGTGCGGACGAAATCGATCGGGTCGATCGGCGCGCTCTCGCCGAGCTTCGTGCCCTTCACCGCGACCAGCGCGTTGATCGGCACGCTCTCCGGCGGCGGGTCGAGATCGGCGAGCGTCGCCAGCAGCCCGGCTCGGTCGTCGAGATCCTCGCCCATCCCGATGATCCCGCCGCAGCAGATATTGATCCCCGCATCCCGCACCGCCGCCAGCGTATCCAGCCGGTCCTGGTAGGTGCGGGTGGTGATGATGCTGCCGTAGAATTCCGGCGAGGTGTCGAGATTGTGGTTGTAATAGTCGAGCCCGGCCGATTTCAGCCGCGCCGCCTGGTCCGGCCGCAGCATCCCGAGGGTGACGCAGGTTTCCATCCCCAGCGCCTTCACCCCCTCGACCATCGCCGCCACCCGGTCGAGATCGTGATCCTTGGGCGAGCGCCAGGCCGCCCCCATGCAGAAGCGCTGCGCCCCGGCCTCCTTCGCCCGCCGCGCCGCTTCCAGCACCGGGGCGATGTCCATCAGCTTCGAGGCCTTCACCCCCACGTCGAATTCCGCGCTTTGCGGGCAATAGCCGCAATCCTCCGGGCAGCCGCCGGTCTTGATCGAGAGCAGGGTGGAAATCTGCACCTGGGTCGGGTCGAAATGCTGCCGGTGCACCGTCTGCGCCTGGAAGATCAGCTCGGGCAGCGGCAGCGCCAGCAGGGCGGCGATGCGCGCCCGCGTCGGGGACGGCGCGGCAGCGGCGGTGGCGGTGGAAGAATCGAGTGCGATGGACATGGCAAGCTCCGATTTGCCCCAAGGGGTCGAACCGGTGATAAACGCTGCATCCGCGTTCGTGAAGCTTTTGCGGCAGATTGAGACAGGATGACCACGCTCGACCAGTTCGCGACCGACAAGCTCGCCCGCCTCGAGGCCGGCGCCCTCCGCCGCCGCCTGCGCCCGACCGCCCGCGCCGCCGGCGCGGTGCTGGAGCGCGACGGGCAGCGGCTGATCTCGTTCTCCTGCAACGACTATCTCAACCTCTCCACCCACCCGGCGGTGATCGACGCCGCGATCGACGCCGCCCGCCGCCACGGCGCCGGCGCCGGCGCCTCCCGCCTCGTCACCGGCGACCATCCGCTCTATTGCGCGCTCGAGGCGCGCCTCGCCGCGCTGAAACAGACGGAAGACGCCGTGGTGTTCGGCTCGGGCTTCCTCGCCAATACCGGCATCATCCCGGCGCTGATGGCGCGGGAGGATGCGATCTTCGTCGACGAGCTCGCCCATGCCTGCATCTGGGCCGGCGCCCGCCTGTCCGGCGCCGCGCTCCACGTCTTCCGCCACAACGACCTCGCGCATCTCGCCGAACTCCTCGCCGCCCATCGCCAAGCCGCCCGCCACGCGATGGTGGTGACCGACGGCGTCTTCTCCATGGATGGCGACCTCGCGCCCGTCGGCGAGATGCTCGCCTTGGCCAAGGCGCATGACGCCTGGCTGATGACGGACGATGCGCACGGCATCGGCGTCATCAACGAAGGGCGCGGCTCGGCCCACGGCCATGACGTGCCGTTGCAGATGGGCACGCTGTCCAAGGCGGTGGGCAGCTATGGCGGCTATCTCTGCGCCTCGCACGTGGTGTGCGAGCTGATCCGCAACCGTGCCCGCAGCTTCGTCTACACCACCGGCCTGCCGCCGGCGGTGGTCGGCGCCTCGATCGCAGCCCTCGACCTGATCGCGACCGACCCCGCAATGTGCGCCGCCCCGCTCGCCCATGCCCGCCGCTTCTGTGCCGCCCTGGGCCTGCCACCGGCCGAAAGCCCGATCGTGCCGCTCCTGCTCGGCACCGCCGAGCGCGCCCTCGCGGCGCAGGCCGTGCTGGAGGCGGCGGGCTTCCTGGTCGCCGCCATCCGCCCGCCCACGGTGCCCGAGGGCACGGCGCGGCTCCGCTTCGCCTTCACCGCCTGCCACGCCCCAGATGACATCGACCGTCTGGCCCAACTCGTCCACGACAGAATCCTGGTGACCGCATGAGCCATTTCTTCATCACCGCATCCGGCACCGAGATCGGCAAGACGCATGTCGCCGCCGGCATGATCCGCCACTGGCGGGCCGGCGACGTTCCCGCGCGGGCGCTCAAGCCGGTCGCCAGCGGCTACCAGCCCGCGCTCTCCGCGTCGAGCGATGCCGGCATCCTGCTGCGGGCGATGGGCAGTTCGATGGTGAACGACGAGGCGGTCGCCACCATCTGCCCCTGGCGGTTTCCCGACCCGATCTCGCCGGACATGGCGGCGGCGCGCAGCGGGCGGCGCATTCCGTTCGACGACCTCGTCGCCTTCTGCCAGGCCGAGATCGTCGGCGCGGCCGGCCCCATGCTGGTCGAGGGCGTCGGCGGCGCGATGGTGCCGCTGGATGAAACGCACACCGTGCGCGACTGGATCGCCGCCCTCGGCATCGAGGTCGTGCTGGTCGCCGGCGGCTATCTCGGCACGATCAGCCACACGCTCTGCGCCGTCGAGGCGCTGCGCGCGCGCGGGATCGCGATTGCCGCGGTCGTGATCAACCCGATGGAGCCGCTGCCGGTGCCGGTCGAGCGCACGCGGGAGTCGCTGCTGCGGCATCTCGGCGCCACCCCGCCGCCGGTCTTCATCGACGATACGCCGGACTGGCACGCCTGGCTCGACGAGGCCGCCCGCCGCTGAGTCGCCGGATGATACGAACGGCGTGTTGACACCCCCCGAAATCCTATATACCGGTTATTGAAAATCTGCATGGGGAGACCGACGGATGCGCGCTCTTGTGCCCGATTGCCCTTGCAGGCGGCAGGCTGAGTGGCTTCTGTTCTGGTCTCGTTCCCGCACGGCCCACGGGTTCGCCCGGCGCCGGCGTGACACGGCGGGCCGCGACCGCGACGGAAGTGGCTTCAGGCCCGGATCGGTCCGGAAAATTCACAAACACTAGGGGAAACAAATCCAATGGTCAGAAAACTCCTTTTTGGCGCCGGCATGATTGCGCTGTCGTGCGGGCTGGGTGTCGCGCACGCGGCCTCGGGCACGATCGAGATCGGCATGATCGCGGACATGACCGGACCGGCGGCGCTCAGCGGGCAGCACAAGGTCGATGGCGCGAAGCTCGCCGTTGACGAGATCAACGCCCATGGCGGCATCAACGGCAAGAAGATCAAGCTGATCGTCGAGGACGATCGCGGGCAGAACCAGGCCGGCGTCTCGGCCTATCAGAAACTTGCGGCGAACCAGAATATCGTCGCGATCATCGGCTCGATCCGCAGCACCATCGTGCAGGCGACGCTGCCTTACGTCGCGCGCTACAAGATTCCGACCATGATCGGCGGCACCGATCCGAAGCTGACGCATGTGGGCAACCAGTGGGTGTTCCGCTTCCGCCCGAACGATACCTATGCCTCGGCGACGATGGCCCAGTATGCGGTAAAGACGATGGGCAGCAAGAAGGTTGCCATTCTTTACGACACCGACGCCTTCGGCTCGGCCGGCAATCAGCTGCTCAAGGCGGCGCTCGTGAAGGACGGCGCGAAAGTGGTCAGCGACCAGGGCTACACGACCGCGACGCGCGACTACACCTCGTTCCTTGAAAAGATCAAGAACTCCGGCGCGGATACGCTGGCCACCTACATGACGAATTCGGAGGACGAGGCGCAGATGCTCAAGCAGCTGCGCCAGCTCGACCTCAAGGTGAAGATCATCGGGTCCACCTCGATCGCGACGGCGGTGTGCATCCAGCTTGCCGGGTCGGCGGTCGACGGCACCTACGGCGTTTCCGATTTCGTGGCGGACGGCAATGACGCGGCGAAGGCGTTCACCAAGCTCTATGTCGCGAAATATCACAGCCAGCCCGACGTGTTCGGCGGCTGGGTGTATGACGCGATGAACGTCCTGAGCCGGGTGATCGCGAAGGACGGCACCGCGCCGGCGGCGATCCAGAAGGGCATTCGCGCGGTGAAGGGCTATCACGGCGTCGAGGGCACCTACAATTTCGACGCGAACGGCGACGGGCTGCACGGCTACTGGGTGGTGAAGATGCAGCACCAGAAGGTCATCCCGATCAAATACGTCGGCTGAAGGCCGCGCGCCGTCCGGGCAGGGTCGTGGCCCGGACGGCGTTCGCCGTTATCGTGACGGAATGAAAAACCAGCTGCCCGGGATATCGTCTGCGTGTTCTCCGAATTCATCCAGCTGACCATCGCGGGGCTTGCGGTCGGCAGCATCTATGCGCTGATCGCGCTCGGCTTCGTGCTGATCTACACCTCGGTCAACGTGGTGAATTTCGCCCAGGGCGATTTCGCGATGATCGGCGCCTATTTCATGGTCAGCCTCGTCGTCGTGCTGCATCTGCCCTGGTGGCTCGCGCTTCTGCTCGCGGTGGCGGGAACCGGCGTGGTCGGCGCGCTGTTCCAGTTGCTGATCTTCCAGCCGGTGCGCAACCGGCCGCGCAACTTCCTGCCGGTGATGATCGCCACTGTCGGCGCCTCGGTCTTTCTCGAACAGGCGTTCCTGCTGATCTATGGACCGATCCCGTACCAGCTGCCGCCGATCTTCAAGGCGCAGTCGGTCGCGTTGCTCGGCGTGCACGTCTATCCGCAATATATCGTCATCATCGTCGTCACCGCCGCCATGGTGGCGCTGCTGAACTGGTTCCTCGAACGGACCAAGCTCGGCAAGCAGTTGCAGGCGACGGCGCAGGACCCGGACACCGCGCGGCTGATGGGAATCCGCGTGGCCTGGATGGCGGCGCTGACATTCGCCATCAGCACCGCGCTGGGCGGGCTGGCGGGTTTGCTGATCGCACCCGTCTACACGGTGACGGCGACGATGGGCTCGACCATCGCGCTGAAGGCGTTCGCCGCGGCGATCGTCGGCGGGTTCGGCAGCATGAAGGGCGCCATCGTCGGCGGGCTCGGCATCGGGCTGATCGAAACCTACGGCGCGACCTATATTTCGGGGTCGTATCGCGATGCGTTTCCGTTCATCGTGCTGATCCTGTTCCTGATCTTCCGGCCATACGGGCTGTTCGGTGAAAAAGTCTCGCAGAAGGTCTGACCGGCGCGCCGGCGGCTTCAGGGAAACGACAACATGACCAGGTCGATCGCCAAGTTCCTGCCCTTCATCGCGCTGCTCGTGCTGATTCCCTTCCTGCTGCCGGGCGGGCGGCTGGGCTCGTATTATCTCACGCTGCTGATCCTCTCGCTGTCCTACGCCGTCGCGGCCCTGGGGCTGACCGTTCTGCTCGGCTATTCGGGGCAGATCTCGCTGGCGCAGGCTGCGTTTTTCGGGATCGGCGCCTATACGTTCTCCATCCTCGCGGTGAACCACCACATCGGCTACTGGAGCGCGGCGCTGGCGGCGGTGGCGGTGACGACCGGGTTCGGCCTGTTCCTCGGCGCGATCTCGCTCAGGCTCGCCAGCCACTATCTCGCGCTGGTGACGATCGGCTTTCAGATCATCACCGAACTCGTGCTGAACAACTGGAACGCGGTGACCGACGGCGCCGACGGGATTTCCAACATCCCCCGGCCGAGCCTGTTCGGCTACGCGATCAACAGCGATCACGGGTTCTATTTCATCTCCGTCGCGGTGCTGGTGCTGGCGAGCTATGTCGTGTTCCGCCTGCGCCATTCGCGGCTGGGCGGGGCGCTGTTCGCCCTGCGCGAGGACGAGATCGCCGCTTCGGCAAACGGGATCAGCCTGTTCCGGACCAAGGTTCTCGCCTTCGCCGTCTCCGCGGCGCTCGCCGCGATGGGCGGGATTCTCTACGCTTCCGGCTCGCTCTATATCAGCCCGAACGTCTTCAATTTCTATCAGTCGGTCTCGTTCTTCGCGATGGCGCTGGTGGGCGGGCAGGCCTCGATCGTCGGCACCACGCTGGGTGCGGGGCTGATCACCTTCCTGCCGGAAGTGCTGCGCTTCCTGCATGCCTATTACATCGCGGTCTATGGCGTGCTGGTCGTCGTCGTCGTGCTGTTCATGCCGGAAGGGCTGTACGGGTTGCTGCTCCGCGGCGTCGGCGCGGTGGCGACGCTGGTGGCGGGCCGGCGGCGCTCTGACGAGGAAGAGGTGGCGCATCTCGAGGCCGGCGCCGTGCCCGAGCGGCCGGTGGCCTCGGACCGGCCGCTTCTGGAAATTCGAGATCTGGCCAAGCATTTCGGCGGCATCAAGGCGGTCAACGGCGTGTCGCTCACGGTCAACCGGGGCGATGTCGCGGTGCTGATCGGGCCGAACGGATCGGGCAAGACGACGGTGCTGAACGTGCTGAGCGGGATCTATACGGCGACGGCGGGATCGATCGTCTATGACGGGAAGGAGATCACCAATCTCGGCCCGGCGCGGATCAACCGGCTCGGCATTTCCCGCACCTTCCAGA
This sequence comes from Pseudomonadota bacterium, assembly GCA_021805485.1. Next base: position 4,297 of record JAJZFF010000608.1, on the reverse strand, counting down.
ACATCCGCCTGTTCCCCGAACTCACCGCGTTGGAAAATGTGGCGGTCGGTTATTACCGGCGCGGCAAGGTCGGGCTTGCGGGCGCGTTGCTCTCGCGGCCGCGCGGTTATCGCGAGGAACGCGAGGCGATGGAAAAGGCGAGGGAAACGCTGCATTTCCTCGGTTTCGCCCGGCTCGGCGTGAAGGCGAAGAACCTGCCGTACGGGCAGCAGCGCATCGTCGAGATCGCGCGGGCGATCGTCTCCGGCCCCGAACTCCTGCTGCTCGACGAGCCGGCGGCGGGGATGAACCACGAGGAAACCGAGGTGCTGTCGCAGATCCTCTACCGGATCCATGCGCGGGGGATGACGATGCTGCTGATCGAGCACGACATGAGCTTCGTCTCCAGTGTTGCGACGCGGGCCTATGTGATGGATTTCGGCCAGAAGATCAGCGAGGGTTCGGTGAAGCAGGTGCTGTCGGATCCTGCCGTGATGAAGGCGTATCTGGGTGACGATGTCGAATATGCTTGAGGTCAGCAACATCCAGTCGCGCTACGGGCAGGTGACGGCCCTGCACGACATCAGCATCGAGGTGCGGGCGGGCGAGGTCGTCGCCCTGCTCGGCGTGAACGGCGCGGGCAAGTCGACCACGCTCAAGACGATTTCCGGCCTGCTGCACCCGACGCGCGGCGAAATCCGCTTCGAGGGCGAGCGGATCGACCGGATGGCGCCGGAGGCGATCGTCCGCCGCGGCATCGCGCATGTGCCGGAAGGGCGGCACGTGTTTCCGGGCCTCACGGTGCGCGAGAACCTGATCATGGGCACGTCGAACCGGAGGGTGTCGCGCGCCGAAACCGAGCGTGACATCGAGGGGATTCTCGAAATCTTCCCCGATCTGAAGCGGCTTTATGCGCAGATGGGCTGGTCGCTCAGCGGCGGGCAGCAGCAGATGCTGGCGATCGGGCGCGGGCTGATGGCGAAGCCGCGCCTGCTGATGCTGGACGAGCCCTCGCTGGGCCTCGCGCCGGTCATCGTCAAGCAGGTGTTCGCGACGATCGCGCGGATCAACGCCGAGGGGATGACGGTGCTGCTCGTCGAACAGAACGTCAATCTCAGCCTGAAGGTCGCGCATCGCGCCTATCTGCTGGAGACCGGGCGGATCGTGCGGGCGGACACGAGCGAGGCGCTGCGCGCGGACGAGGGGTTCCGCGCGGCGATGCTGGGTGCTGGCGCCCACTGACGCCGGCGCCGCGGCCACATGAGATTTCGCCAGGCGGTCACACGAAACTTCGCCTGGCGGTCACATGAAACCTCACTTGGCGGTCACATGACCGCGCCGACCTGCCAGGGCACGAATTCGTTGTCGCCATAGCCGAGCCGTTCGGATTTCGTGCGCGCGCCGGAGGCGACGTCGAGCAGGTGGCGGAAGATTTCCTCGCCCTTTTGCGCGATCGTCGTGCCGGAGAGGATGTCGCCGCAATCGATGTCCATGTCGGTTTCCATGCGGCGGTAGAGATCGCTGTTGGTGGCGAGCTTGATCGAGGGCACCGGCTTGCAGCCGAAGGCCGAGCCGCGGCCGGTGGTGAAGCAGAGGATGTTGGCGCCGCCGGCAACCTGGCCGGTGACGGAGACCGGGTCGTAGCCCGGCGTGTCCATGAAGACGAAGCCGCGCTCGGTGACCGGCTCGGCATAGCGGTAGACGGCGGTGAGCGGCGTGGTGCCGCCCTTGGCGACGGCGCCGAGGGATTTCTCGAGAATGGTGGTCAGCCCGCCGGCCTTGTTGCCGGGCGAGGGGTTGTTGTTCATCTGCCCGCCGGTGCGGGCGAGATAGTCGCGCCACCAGTCGATCCGCGCCAGCAGGTCGTCGGCGACGCGGCGGCTCGCGGCGCGATGGACGAGAAGATGCTCGGCGCCATAGATTTCCGGCGTCTCCGACAGGATCGCGGTGCCGCCGTGGCGCACCAGGATATCCGCCGCCTCGCCGAGTGCGGGGTTGGCGGTGAGGCCGGAATAGGCGTCCGACCCGCCGCATTGCAGGGCGAGGATGAGATGCGAGGCGGGCAGGGGCTCGCGCCGCGCGGCGTCGGCGCGGGGCAGGATCTCGCGCAGCGCGGCAAGCCCGGCCTCGATCGTCGCGGGCGTGCCGCCGGAATCCTGGATCGTCATCCAGTGAAAGCGGGGATCGTCCTTCAGACCGTAGCGGGCGGTCATCCGCGCGATCTGCAGCACCTCGCAGCCGAGGCCGATGAACAGCACGCCGGCGACGTTCGGGTTGCAGGCCGCGCCCCAGAGCGTGCGTTCGAGCAGTTCGTAGCCCTCGCCATCGGCCGCCATGCCGCAGCCGGTGCCGTGGGTGAGCGGGACGATGCCATCGACATTCGGAAACCCGTCGAGCAGGCCGCTCCGCTCCGCCCGCAGCGCGATCTGGCGGGCGACGGTCGCGGCACAGTTCACCGAACTCAGGATGGCGATGTAGTTGCGCGTGCCGACCTGGCCGTTGGCGCGGCGGAAGCCCATGAACGTCGCCGGGGCGGCGACGGGTTCGACCGGCTTCACCGCGCCGAGCGTGTAGTCGCGCGCGAATTCGTGAACCTCGACATTGTGTTCGTGCACCCAGGCGCCGGGGGCGATGGCCTCTTTCGCGAAGCCGATGATCTGGCCGAACTTGCGCACCGGCGCGCCGGCCTCGATCGGGGCGGCGGCGATCTTGTGGCCGCGGGGGATGCGCGCCGAGGTGAACAGGCCCTCGGCGACGCCGGTGCCGGATGCGATCGGCTCGATCGCCACGAGGACATTGTCGGCGTCGTTCAGGCGCACGGTGGTGGGAGCGTTCATGGGTCTGGTTCCGTTTCTCGCCTGGCGCGGGGCGGTGGTCCGCCCCGGGTCGTTGAATGAAATATACCGGTATGTATTTTTCCGATAAACGGCAAGCCGGTCAAGCGCGGGCCGGCCGGCCCGCGCGCTGCGCCACCTCGCCGGCATCGGGCGAGAAGTAGTCGCGCCGCTCGGCGATCAGCAGGCGGACGGTTTCGAACACCCGGTCGAGATGCGTCTGCATGGCGGCGGCGGCGCGCTCGGAATCGCGCCGCATCAGCCCGTCGAAGATCGCCTGGTGCTCGGCGAGCACTGTTTCGGCGTGGTGCGGGCGCGGAAAGCCGAGGCGGCGGATGCGGTCGAGCTGCGCCTTGGCGCCGTTGATGATGCGCCAGACCGTGGGCGAGGCGCCGCATTCGCTGATGAGGCGATGGAAATCCTCGTCCAGCAGATAGAATTCGTCGAAATCGCGGGCGGCGGAGGCCTTGCGCTGGGCGGCCATGTTGGCGGCGAGCGCGCGCTCGAAGGGGAGGTTCATCCGCGATGCGGCGAGCCGCACCACGCGCATCTCCAGCGCGTCGCGCACCATCTGGCCGTCGAACGCGTCCTGGATATGGATGGGGGCGACGCTGGTGCCCGAACTCGGCACCACGGTGACGAGGTTTTCCGCCCCGAGCTGCAGGATCGCCTCGCGCAGCGGCGTGCGCGAGATGCCGAGCCGGGCGCAGATTTCCCGCTCGTTGATCGCCGCTCCCGGCGGCAGCTTGAGCTGGACGATGCCGTTGCGGATGATCGTGTAGATCTGCGCGGTCTTGCCGATCGCGGGGTCGAGCCGGAGCGCGTCGAGCGAGGCGAGGAACGGATCTTCCGCCGCGGGGCTTCCGGTTTCGGCGGGCTGTTTGCGGGGGCGCGGCATGAATCTCCCTGACATGGTGCGCCCGGAAGGATCATGACCGGCATGGACGCAAGGCGTTTTCCGGCGATCATAACGGAGGTGCTACATGTTTGACAGTCGTGATTTACCAATATACCGGTATTTCGGGAGAAGCGATACATGGACAGTCTGCCGGCGCGCGAGGGGATGATGAAACGGGCGCTGGAGGGGCGGGTTGCGGTCGTCACCGGCGCCGGCGGCGCGATCGGCGCGGCGGTGGCCCGCGCGCTCGCGGCCGCGGGGGCGCGGCTCGTGCTGGTCGATATCGCCGCCGGGCCGTTGGCCGCGACCGGCGCCGAACTCGGCGCCGCGGCGCGGGTCGTCGTGGCCGATCTCGGCGATCCGGATGCCATCGCGGCGGCGGCTGCCGTCGTGAACGATGAAGGCGGGGCCGACATTCTCGTCAACAATGCCGGGATTCTCTCGAACCGCAAGATCGATGCGACCGATCTCGCCGAATGGCGGCGCGTGCAGGCGGTGAATCTCGACGGCGCCTTCCTGCTCACCCGCGCCCTGCTGCCGGCGATGCGGCGGAAGGGCTGGGGGCGGATCGTGAATATCGCCTCCT
>JAJZFF010000170.1 GCA_021805485.1 Pseudomonadota bacterium | reverse complement strand
GGCCAGAACGGCAAGGCCGGTCGCGGGCGAGCGCCGCGGTGCCAGCGCGCCCGCCGCGCCGCCGGCCGCGAGGGCGGCGAGGCTGCGAAATGCGCCCCGCCGGGTGATCGAACAGAACTGGCACATGGTTTCCTCCTCGCCGGCTGTTGTGCGCCGCACCGGCTCCGACGCCTTTATCGGCCAGCAACCCGTGGTCGGGGAAGAGCCTCCGAGCGATCCGGCCACCCGCGCGGCGCAACGCTGCGCCGGTTTCCCCGAGGGATGATATAGATCGGGCGAACGGCCCAGCCCCAGGCAAGCTGGACGCCGGCATGCGAGGTCCGATGACAAGACTCCTGGTCGTCAATCCCAACATCTCGGAGCGTGTGTCGCGGCTGATCGAGGACGAGGCCCGGCGCGCCGCCGCGCCGGGAACGGAGATCACCGTCGCCACCGCCCCGTTCGGGGTCGCCTATATCGAAACCCGGTTCGAGGCCCTGATCGGTGCCTACGCGGTGGCGAACGTGATCGCGGAGCAACGGAGCGGATATGACGCGGCGGTGGTGGCCGCGTTCGGCGATCCCGGCGTGCCGGCGCTGCGCGAGGCGTTCGACATGCCGATCGTCGGCATCACCGAGGCCGCGCTGATGAGTGCGTGCCTGCTCGGCCAGCGCTTCGGCATCATCGCCATCTCGCGCCGGATCGTTGCCTGGTATCGCGAGTGCGTCGAAGCCAACGGGCTCATCGGCCGGCTGGCCGGCATTCGCGCGCTCGATCAGCCGCTGGCCGATATCGGCAGCGTCCAGAGCGACCATGCCGAGCGGCTGCGGCATTTATGCGCCGAGGCCATCGAGCGCGACGGCGCGGATGTCCTCATCCTCGCCGGCGCGCCCCTCGCCGGGCTCGCGCGCAGCATCCGACAGGATATTCCGGTCCCGGTCGTCGATGGCGTCTCGAGCGCGATCCGGCACGCCGAGACGCTGGTCCATCTCGCTCCGGGCGCGGCGCGGGCCGGCAGCAGCGCGCCGCCGCCGCTCAAGCCCAACGCCGGGCTGCCGCAAGCCCTGCGGGACCTCCTCGACGGGGCCGGCCGGGATCAGAAATCCAGATCGGCGTAGTGGGCCGGCGGGGTGAAGCCGGGCATGCGGTCGGCGAGGATGGCGCGAAAGCTCGGCCGGCTCTTCATGCGCGCATACCATTCGCGCACCGAGGGCGTTGCGCTCCAATCGACATCGCCGGTGAAGTCGAGCACCGAGAGATGCGCCGCGGCAGCGAAATCGGCCAGCGATATGCTCGCCCCGGCCAGCCATTTCCGCGTCTCGGCGAGCCAGCCGATGTATTCGAGATGGTGGCGCAGATTGGCGTAGCCGGCGCGCAGCGCCCCCGCCTCCGGCTGGCCGCGGCCGGCGAGGCGCTTGAGATGCTTCTCGCCGAGCAGGTTCCGCGTCACCTCCTGGTCGAACTTGCCATCGAACCAGGCCGCCAGCCGACGCACTTCCACCCGCTCGGCCAGCGTGCGTCCGAGCAGCGGCAAATCGGGATAGGCCTCGTCGAGATACTCGCAGATTGCCCAGGAATCGGCGATGACCAGGCCATTGTCCTCGATCAGCGTCGGCACGGTGCCGGCGGGGTTGAGGTCGAGATACTCGGGCTTTCGCTCCCAGGGCCGTTCGAGGCGGAGCTCGAAGGGCAGGCGCTTCTCGGTCAGCACGAGACGCACCTTGCGTGAGAACGGGCAGATCGGGAGATGGTGGAGGATACGCATGCCGGGCGGTTACTGCACCGGCGCCCTCCGGGGCAAGCCATGCGTGCCATGCGCGCACCGGCGGGCCCGATCTTCCTCGGCCATGGCGATGACGCGTTCGGCATTGCCGCGCCAGGTGTAGTCGCGCGCGGCGATCTCCGCCCGAGCCGCGGCGCCGAGACGGGCGCGCAGAGCCGCATCGGTGGCCAGACGCGCGATCGCCCGGGCCATCGAAGCCGGCTCGCCGGGGTCGAACAGCAGCGCGGTGCGCTCGTGTTCGAGGATTTCCCGCAGATTGGGCTGGTCCGGTGCGACGATGGCGCAGCCGGCGGCCATGTATTCGAACAGTTTCAGTGGCGAGGCATAGGCCACCGCGCTCGGCTGCAGGGCGATGTCGAAGCCGGCGAGCAGTCCGGGCACGTCCTCGCGCGGCGCCAGCCCGGCGAATCGCACCCGCGCGCCGAGCCCCAGCGCTGCCGCCTGCGCCTCCAGCTCCGCCCGCGCCGGCCCGTCGCCGACCACGACGAGGTCGAGCGCCGCCGACGCCGGCTCGGCCAGGCTGGCGATGACCCGATCCAGCCCATGCCATGGGCGGACGAAGCCGATGAAGCCGAGCACCACGCGCCCGCGCGGATCGGCCTCCGACCGCGGCCCGAAGCGGGCCGGCACGATGGCGTTCGGAATGACGGCGATACGCTCCCTTGCCACCCCTTCGCGCGCGATCATGTCGCGCAGCACGCCGGTGACGGCGTAAACCCGGTCCGCGGCGCGCCAGACGAAGCGTTCCGACCAGCGGGCCAGGGGCTTCAGACGCAGGCCGCCGAACCGGCTGCGCTCCT
>JAJZFF010000367.1 GCA_021805485.1 Pseudomonadota bacterium | reverse complement strand
GCACGATCCGGCAGGGCCCCTCGCCTGCCAGGGCGCGGGCAAGGCCGGCACTGCCGCACCAGAGGATGGGGGCGCCGTGGTCGCGCGCGACGACCACGAGCCGGTCCAGATCCTCCTGCACGAGCGCGTCGCAGATCAGCACCGTGCCGGGCGCCGCCGCGAGGTCTGCGGCGCGCAGGGCGCCGGCCGGAATGTGCCGCGCGCGGCAGCCCGCCAATGCCAGTTCCTCGCCGGGACTCCGCGGCAAGGCAGCCAGGATGCCATCCGCGCCTGGCGCGTATTGCCGGCCATTCCGCGTGATCCGGCGCTGCGCGGGGAAAGCCGGCGCAAGGATGCATACGTGATCGGGACAGGCGCCGAGCAGGATCGCGAGATCGCGCGGCCAGTGCCCGCGCAGCAGGCTGTCGATCTTCAGGAACCGGAGTCCGGCGCCGGCCAGGAACGGCGCGGCGGCGGCCATGAGCCGCCCGGCGGCATCGGCATCGAGATCACGCGAGGCGGTGCTGATCGCCGCGGTCTCCGCCACAGGCGCGCCGTTTCGCGCGCGAAGAAGCACCGGAAGGCCCGGATTTCGCCCCGTGAACTGGACGGCCGCATCGAGCGCGCCGGTCAGATCATCGGCAACAAGGCGGACCGAGGTCGTCATCGGGGCGTTTCGCGCGGCGCCGAGACGAGCGAGACCGTCACGCCCCGCGCGCGCGCCGCATCGAGATCGCCCGGATCAACGCCGTCATCGGTCACCAGCGCGTCGATCTCGTCGAGATCGCAGATCGTGCAGAAGGCCGGCAGGCGGAACTTCGTCGAGTCCGCGAGGAGAATGACCCGTCGCGCCGCGCGGATCATCGCCCGCTTCATCGCCGCGATCTCCACCGAGGTGTCGGTGATCGCCGTGCCGCTGATCGTGTGCGTGCCGAGCAGCAGCGTATCGGCATGGAGCCCGGCCAGGAAGTCGCGTCCCGGATCGCCGGTCAGGCTGAGCGAGCCGTGGCGAACCGTGCCGCCGGAGACGATGACCCTGATCGTCTCGGATTGCGCGAGAACCTGGGCAATGCCGAGATCGTTGGTGACCGCGGTGAGCGGGATCGCCCGCGCCATGGCGGCCTGGGCCGCCCACCGCACGGTGCTGCCGCTGTCGAAGATGACGCTCTCGCCCGGTGCGAGCATGTCCGCGGCGGCGGCACCGATCAGGCGCTTTTCCGCGCGCGCGAGTTGTTCTGCGAGTTCCGGGGCGGGTTCGAACGTCGCGGCGGGTTCGGCCGGCAGGGCCGCGCCGCCATGCGCGCGCGCCAGGGCCCGCCGCTTCTCCAGCCGGTCGAGATCGCGCCGGATCGTCGAGACCGAGGAGCCGATCGCCGCCGCCAGATCATGGATCGATGCCGCGCCGTGCTGGCGGACATGGTCGAGAATCAGCGCCTGGCGCTGCACGGGCAGGAGGTCTTGCCGCCCCTCGCGGGTAGATGCCGATCGTCGCCTCATCGCAAAAATGTCTCACAGCCGGTTGCGTTTGCCAAATGCCGGCGCCGCGCGTTACGCCCTTCCGCCAAAGTGCCGGCGGTAGGCCGCCGGCGTTACCCCCACATGACGCTGGAAGGACCGGCGCAGCGTATCGACATTGGCGAACCCGCACCGCGCCGCGACCTGCTTCGGCGCGGCCGCGCCACTTTCGAGCATCTCCCGGGCCGCCGTCACGCGCGCGGATTCCACCCAGCTGGCGGGGGTCATTCCGGTTTCACTGCGGAACAGCCGGGCGAAGTGCCGGGCGCTGAGGCCGGTACGGGCGGCAAGACTGCCGACATCGAGATCGGCGGCGGGATTTGCCGCGACATATCGCTGCACCTCCTGCAACATGGCGCGACCGGAGGGCAGCGACTCCCCGCTGCGGCTGAACTGCAACTGCCCGCCCGGCCGCTTGAAGAACATCACCAGTTGCGCGGCGACCCGCTTGGCGATCTCGCGGCCGAGATCCTCCTCGACCAGAGCGAGGGCGAGATCGAGCCCGGCGGTGACGCCGGCGGCGGTGCGCAGCTTGCCGTCGCGCACATGGATCGCGTCGGTCTCCAGCGTGACTGCGGGGAACGCCGCCGCGAGCCGCGCCGCCACCGCCCAATGCGTGGTTGCCCGCTTGCCGTCGAGCAGGCCGGCCTGGGCAAGCAGAAAGGCGCCGCTGCAGACCGACCCGTAGCGCCGTGCCCGCCGCGCTTCCCGCCGCAGCCAGTCCAGCACCGGCTGCGGCGGCGCCGTATCGGGCATTTTGGGACAGCCCGCGACCAGCAGCGTGTCGATCTTGCCGCCTGTCATGCCGTCGCCGACGATGCGGTCCGGCATCAGGCGCGCGCCCGATGAACTGACGATGGGGCCCGGCGCGATCCCGGCGATCTCCAGCCGATACGCTGTCCGCCCGGCCTGGGCGCTTGCCTCCGCGAAGACGTCGAGCGGTCCGGAGACATCGAGCAACTGCACGCCCGGCATCGCCAGCACCAGGATCGTCCTTATCCCACGATCATTCATCGCCACGACCTTTCCGCACGGATTTTGTCTGAATTCGACGTGTTACGTCGATAGAGGACAT
>JAJZFF010000396.1 GCA_021805485.1 Pseudomonadota bacterium | reverse complement strand
GGGCCTGCGGGTTTTCCGTGGTCGCCGCCGGCAAGGGGACGAAATACCTGCCGCTCTATCATGGCGTCACCCCGGATACGGTGTGGCAGCATTACGGGCTGACGGCGGAGCAGGCGCGCGAGGGCGGGATGAACCCGCAAATGTTCAACTCCTTTCTCGACGGCACCAAATCCGCGATCGAGATGGCGGCGATCGCCAATGCGACCGGCCTCGCCGTGCCCTCGTCCGGCCTGCATTTCCCGGCCTGCGGGGTGGACGACCTGCCGCATCTGCTGCGCCCGCGGGCGGCGGGCGGGGTGCTGGAGCGCGCCGGCATGGTCGAGGTGGTCTCCTCGCTGGAGCGCGACGGGCGGCCGGTGTTCCGCGACCTGCGCTGGGGCGTCTATGCCGTGTTCGAGGCGCCGAACGACTACGCCGCCGCCTGCTTCGCGCAATACGGGCTGCGGACCGACGCCTCCGGCCGCTACGCCGCGATGTACAAGCCCTATCACCTGATCGGCCTCGAACTGAACGTCTCGGTGCTCTCGGTCGCGTTGCGCGGCGAGCCGACCGGGCGGCCGCGCGGGTTTGCCGGCGATGTCGTCGCCATCGCCAAGCGCGATCTCGCCGCCGGCGAGGTGCTCGATGGCGAGGGCGGCTACACGGTGTGGGGCAAGCTGCTGCCGGCGCAGGCGAGCCTCGCCGCCGGCGCCCTGCCGATCGGTCTCGCCCATCACGCGCGGCTGCGGCGCGGCATCGCCGAGGGCGAGGTGGTGGGGTGGGACGATGTCGATTTCGCCGCCGCCGGATCGGCGCTGCAAACGGCGATCGCGGCACGGCGGGAGATGGAGCGCCGCTTCGCCGCCCCCCGCGCCGAGGCCGGCGCCGCCTGAGGAAGCGCCGCCGCGCCGCTTGATCTCGATCAACGACGCGGCGGCCCCGGCGGCCCAGAGAGAAGGCATGGAACAGGCCCTTCTCGCGCGCTACGACCGCCCGCTGCCCCGCTACACCAGCTATCCGACCGCGCCGCATTTCTCCGCCGCGACCGGGGCGAAGGACCATGCCCTCTGGCTTGCCGCCATTCCGCCCGGCGCCCGCGCCTCGCTCTACCTGCATGTGCCGTTCTGCCGCACCATGTGCTGGTTCTGCGGCTGCACCACCAGCGCGGTGCACAGCGTCGGCGCGCTGGAACGCTACGCGGCGGCGCTGGAGACCGAGATCGGCCGCGTCGCCGCCGCGATCGGCCATCGCCTGCCGGCTGGGCAGATCCATTGGGGCGGCGGCACGCCGACCGCCCTGCCCGCACCGCTCCTGCGCCGGGTGCATGCGGCGCTCGCCCGCCATTTCGCGCTGGATGGCACGACCGAAATCGCCATCGAGATCGACCCGCGCACCCTGCCCGACGACGCCACGACGCTGCTGCGCGATCTCGCCGTCACCCGCGTCAGCCTCGGGGTGCAGGATTTCGCGCCCGCGGTGCAGGCGGCGATCGGGCGGCACCAGAGCGTGGCCCAGACCAAAGCCGCCGCCGATGCGGCGCGGGCGGCGGGCATCGCCTCGGTGAATTTCGACCTCGTCTACGGCCTGCCGTTCCAGACCATCGACTCGCTGGAGGCGACGATCGGCGAGGTGCTCGCCCTCGGGCCGGACCGCATCGCGCTCTACGGCTATGCCCATGTGCCGTGGACGCGCAAGCGCCAGCAGGTGATCGCCGAGCGCGCCCTGCCGGATGTCGCGGCGCGCTTCGCCCAGCAGCAGCGCGCCGCCGAACTGCTGGTCGCCGCTGGCTACCGCCAGATCGGGCTCGACCATTTCGCCAGGCCCGAGGACGCGATGGCGCGCGCCGCCGGCACCGGCGCGCTGCGCCGCAACTTCCAGGGCTACACGGTCGACCCCTCCGACCTGCTGATCGGCCTTGGCGCCTCGGCAATCTCGCGTCTGCCGCAGGGCTACGCGCAGAACGCGGTCGGCACCCAGCCCTATCTCGCGGCGATCGAGGCGGGCGGGCTCGCCACCGTGAAGGGGCTGGCGCTGGATGACGAGGACCGGCTGCGCGGGGCGATCATCGAGCGGCTGATGTGCGATCTTGCGGTCGATCTCGCCGCGTTCGGCGCCGACCCCGGCCGGTTCGGCGCCGAATGCGCGGCGCTGGCGCCGCTGGAGGCGGACGGATTCCTCCGCCGCGAGGGCAGCCGCATCGCCGTCACCGAGGCGGGGCGGCCCTTCCTGCGCCATGCCGCCGCCGCCTTCGATGCCTGGCTCGGCCAGGCCGGGCGGCACGCCGCCGCGATCTGAGCGGGATCAAGAGCCCGCCGCGCGGATCGCCTCCCACACGCGCAGCGGGGTGCAGGGCAGCGAGGGCAGCGGCGCGCCGATCTGGCGCAGGGCGTCCGCCACCGCATTGGCCACCGCCGGCAGCGCGCCGGTCGTCCCCGCCTCGCCGAGGCCCTTGGCGCCGAGCGGATTGTTCGGCGAGGGCGTCGGCCGGTCCAGGGTGACGAAACCGGGGACGTCGGCCGCGCGGGGCATCGTGTAGTCCATGAAACTGCCGGTGAGCGGCTGGCCGGCGGCGTCGTAGCGCATCCCCTCGCCCAG
>JAJZFF010000682.1 GCA_021805485.1 Pseudomonadota bacterium | reverse complement strand
CGAAACCAAAACAACAGCCCTAAACCACCCGTCCCGCTACCCGTCAGGATAACAAAACAAGCCAAGGGCACCGCCAACGTATCCCTTCCATCCAGATTCCAATTTCAAAGAACTAACCGCCCTGCGGCGGCCCCGCTCGATCAACCATCGGCGAGGCGCGGCTTTTACGCAGCGCAGCGAGTGGTGTCAACGCCCGATTTTCGCGCTTGCTCCAGCCCCGGCGCCAGCCCGGATCGGGGCGGAGATTCCCATATACATCAATCGTCTGTCTGAACCGCCGTGAACCCGGAGGCGGCCGAGCACGCGGCGTAAGTGCGCGCAGTGAAGCCATGCGGAAACTGCATGGCCCGCCCCACTGGGCCCGGGCTGGCAGCGGCGCCGGTGGGCCAAGCCACCGGCGCCGCTCATCCTCAGGCGGCTTCGGCGAGCCGACCGTTCAGCGTCAGCCCGTCCCGGCCAGCGCCGACATGCACAGGCTCGCCGTCCTTGATGACCCCCTCGAGAATCAGTCCCGCCAACGGGTTCTGCAGCGCCCGCTGGATCACCCGCTTGAGCGGGCGCGCGCCATAGACCGGGTCATAGCCCTCGGCCGCTAGCCAATCGAGCGCTGCCCGATCGACGTCGAGCGTGATCTGGCGGTCGGCCAGCAGCTGGCGCAGCCGGGCGAGCTGAATATCGACGATCGCGGCCATGTCGGCGCGCTGCAGCCGGCGGAACAGGATCGTCTCATCGAGCCGGTTGAGGAACTCGGGCCGGAAATGCCCGCGAACCACCTGCATCACCTGGCCATAGACCATCGAGGCATCCTCGCCCTCCGGCTGGGCCGCGAGGATATCGCTGCCGAGATTGCTCGTCAGGACGATGATGGTGTTGCGGAAATCCACCGTCCGCCCCTGCCCGTCGGTGAGCCGGCCGTCGTCGAGCACCTGCAGCAGCACGTTGAACACGTCCTCGTGCGCCTTCTCGACCTCGTCGAACAGCACCACCTGGTAGGGGCGGCGGCGCACCGCCTCGGTCAGCACGCCGCCCTCGTCATAGCCGACATAGCCCGGCGGCGCCCCGATCAGGCGCGAGACGGCATGGCGCTCCATGAACTCGCTCATGTCGATGCGCACCATCGCGCGCTCGTCGTCGAACAGGAACTCGGCCAGCGCCTTGGAGAGTTCGGTCTTGCCGACACCGGTCGGGCCGAGGAACAGGAAGCTGCCGATCGGCCGGTTCGGGTCCTGCAGCCCGGCGCGCGCCCGGCGCACCGCGTTGGCGACGGCCCGCAGCGCCTCCTCCTGGCCGACCACCCGCCGGCGGAGCTCGTCCTCCATGCGCAGGAGCTTGCCCCGCTCGCCCTCGAGCATCTTTTCCACCGGAATCCCGGTCCAGCGCGCCACCACGCCGGCCACCTGCTCGTCGGTGACCGCCTCATTCACCAGCTGCCCGCCGGACTGCGTCGTCGCCAGCTTCTTCTCGAGATCCGGGATCACGCCATACAGCAGCTCCGAGGCACGGCCGAGGTCGCCGCGCCGCTGCGCCACCTCGACCTCGCTCCGCGCCTGGTCCAGCCGCTCCTTGATCTTCTGCGACTCGTTGAGCTGCTGCTTCTCCGCCTGCCACGACGCGGTGAGCGCGGCGGATTTCTCCTCGAGTTCGGCCAGTTCCCGCTCCAGCTTGCCGAGGCGCTCACGCGAGGCGGGGTCGTCCTCGCGCTTCAGGGCCTCGCGCTCGATCTTGAGCTGCATCACCCGCCGGTCGAGCTCATCCAGCTCCTCGGGCTTGCTGTCCACCTGCATGCGCAGCCGGCTCGCCGCCTCGTCGACCAGGTCGATCGCCTTGTCGGGCAGGAAACGATCGGTGATGTAGCGGTTCGACAGCGTCGCCGCGGCGACCAGGGCGCCGTCGGTGATGCGCACGCCGTGATGCAGCTCGTATTTCTCGCGGATCCCGCGCAGGATGCTGATCGTGTCCTCGACAGTGGGCTCGCCCACGAACACCGGCTGGAAGCGCCGCGCCAGGGCGGCATCCTTCTCCACATGCTTGCGGTACTCGTCGAGCGTCGTGGCGCCGACGCAATGCAGCGCGCCGCGCGCCAACTCCGGCTTCAGCAGGTTGGAGGCGTCCATCGCCCCGTCCGCCTTGCCGGCGCCGACGAGGGTGTGCATCTCGTCGATGAACAGGATGATCTGCCCCTCGGCACTCTCGATCTCCTTGAGCACCGACTTCAGCCGCTCCTCGAACTCGCCGCGATATTTCGCGCCTGCGACCATGGCGCCGAGATCGAGCGCGAGCAGGCGCTTGTTCTTCAACGCCTCCGGAACGTCGCCATTGACGATGCGCAGCGCCAGACCCTCGACGATCGCCGTCTTGCCGACGCCGGGCTCGCCGATCAGCACCGGATTGTTCTTGGTCCGCCGCGCCAGCACCTGGATCGTGCGGCGGATCTCCTCGTCGCGGCCGATCACCGGATCGAGCTTGCCGTCCCGGGCCAGGGCGGTGACGTCGCGGGCGTATTTCTTGAGAGCCTCGAAGCTCGCCTCGGCATTGGCGCTGTCCACCCGACGCCCCTTGCGGATCTCGGCCACCGCGCGCTCCAGCGCCTGCGGGCTCGCGCCCGCCTCGCGCAGCGCGCGCGCGGCGGCGCTGTCCACGCTGGCGAGCGCGGTCAGAAGCCGATCCTGGGCGACAAATTCGTCGCCCGCCTTCCGTGCCGCCTGCTCGGCGGCATCGAGCGCGCGCACCAGGTCGGGGGTGATCTGCGGCTGGCCGGCGCCACCGCCCTGAACCTTGGGCTGGCGCGCGATCTCGGCCTCGACCGCGGCCTTCGCCGCCTCCGGCCGTCCGCCGGCAGCGCGAATCAGGCCGGCGGCCGCGCCTTCCTCATCGTCGAGCAATGCCTTCAGCAGGTGTTCCGGCCCGATCCGCTGATGGAATTCGCGGATGGCGATGGTCTGGGCCGCCTGCAGAAAGCCGCGGGCGCGGTCGGTGAATTTCTCGATGTCCATGGCGATGTCCCTGTCGTACGAGGCAACCAAGCGCACCGCCCCTCGCGAGGCGACGGTGACACCCTTTCCCTGACGACATTGGCATCCACCCTGGTCCGCTCAAGCCCGCGCTGGCTCAAGCCTGGGTGACGCGGATCAGATCTCCCGAAGAAAGCGCGGCTGCAGCCGGGCGAGCGCTCCGCTCAGTCGCTGGCGAATCTCGCCGACACGGCGCACCCCGGCCAGCCGGCGGTCGAGAAAGCCGATCGTCGCGGCATCGTCCTCGCTCGCATCCTGCAGCCAAAAGAGCAAAGTCGCCGTGATCACCCCGGCCAGAATGGCCCGCTTGGTGTACCAGCTGAAATCGACCGCCTGATCGCCGGCCGCGTGCCAGACCACGTCGGCGGTCCGGGCCGCGCAGCGCGCCGCCACCCGGGCGTTGACTGGCAGGGCGAGCACGGCCAGCGCCCGGCGCGCCGCCTCCTTGTGCGGTGCCAGCACCGCCAGCCGGGCGACGATCAGCGCCCGCACCCGCGCGCTGACGCGCATCGTCTCCAGCCCGGTCGCCTCGGCCCGCGCCACCATCTGCCGGTCGATCAGATCGGCGAAGGCCTCGACCAGCCCCGCCGCGCCATCCGGGAACAGGAGCGCGGCATCCTCGGCGAACCCGCCCTCGGCCTTGAGCACCGCGCCGAGAGCGGCCGGGCTCCAACCGGGAAACGGCGACTGCGCCAGCAGCGCGGCCAGCGCTGCGTCCCGCTCCGGGCTGCGCTCGGGGGCGACGCTCATATCTGCGCGCCCGGCGCGGCGAACCGCGCCATTTCCTCGGTGAAGCCGAGCAGCGAGAGATCGGGCATGCGCATCGTGTAGAGGACCCCATCGAGATGGTCGGTTTCGTGCTGGACCACCCCGGCGTGGAGGCCGGCCGCCTCGGCCGCCACTGGAACGCCGTCGCAGTCCACACCCTGGTAGCGCACGCGCCAGGGCGGGGCCACCGCCCCCCGCAGGCCAGGAATGGACAGGCACCCCTCCCAGCGCAAACGGACATCCTCGCCCACCGGCTCGACCACCGGATTGATCAGGACCCGGACCGAAGTCGGCTGATCGTCGGGCTCGCCACTGCTCCGCCCGGGTGGTACCTGGAAAACGAACAGGCGCAGCGGCACGTGCACCTGCGGCGCCGCCAGGCCGATGCCGCCGGCATCCTGCATGGTCTCGATCATATCGGCGACCAGGCGGCGGATCTCCGCCGCACCCGGATGGTCGACCGGGTCGGCCCGCCGCAGCAACACAGGGTGGCCCATGCGGGCGATCTTGAGGATGGCCATGACGAGTCCGTGATCGAAACCAGGGCGCGCGGGCTGGGAAAGGCTTTCGCCGCCCTTGGACCCTATGCTATAGCGGCCCGCCGCGCGGCGCGAGTCGGGCGCGGCACCCGTTTTGCGGCCCTGATGGCAAGGCCGCCGCCAGTGAGAGGAGTATGCAGCCAAGTGCAGGTTCTCGTCCGCGACAACAATGTCGACCAGGCGCTCAAGGCGCTCAAGAAGAAGATGCAGCGCGAGGGAATTTTCCGCGAGATGAAGCTGCGCCGCCATTATGAGAAGCCGTCCGAGCGCCGCGCCCGCGAGGCCGCCGAGGCCGTTCGCAGGGCCCGCAAGATGGAGCGCAAGCGCCTGGAGCGGGAAGGCTTCTGATCCGTATCCTCTGAGACGCCCCGCCGCCCTGGCGGCGGGTCGAGACTTCGACCCAATCCGCTCGCGCCGCCGCCCCCGAACCCGTGGGTCGTCGTCCCGCAGGCCGTGCATCGGTCGGTTGACAGATCCGGTTGGCCGCCATCGCTTGGCCATGCCATGATCGCGGCCAGATGACCGACACACGATGAACGCCGCGGCATGATCAATGCGCAGGTTGCCTCGTTCGCCTTCGCTGGCATCGAGGCCGTGCCGGTTGCCGTCCAGGTTCAGATCGCCAGCGGCCTGCCCAGCTTCCTCGTCGTCGGCCTGCCGGACAAGGCCGTGGGCGAGGCGCGCGAACGGGTCCGCGCGGCCCTCAATGCCATGGGCCTGGCCCTGCCGCCGAAGCGGGTCCTGATCAATCTCGCCCCGGCCGACCTGCTCAAGGAAGGCTCCCATTTCGATCTGCCGATCGCCCTCGCCGTGCTCGCCGCGATGGAGGTCCTGCCGCGCGAGGAAGTGCTCGGTTTTGCCGCGCTCGGCGAGCTCTCTCTCGACGGTACGCTCAACGCGGTCGCCGGCGTGCTGCCGGCGGCCATCGCCGCCTCCTCGCGCGGGCTTGGGCTGATCTGCCCGGGGCCACAGGGCGGCGAGGCCGCCTGGGCGGGCACGCTGGACGTGCTGGCGCCGCCGGACCTGCTCGCCCTGATCAACCATTTCCGCGGCACCCAGGTGCTGACCCCGCCACAGCCGGCGGGGCTCGCCGAGCAAGGCCGCCAGCCCGACCTGGCCGACGTCCGCGGCATGGAGACGGCCAAGCGCGCGGTTGAGATCGCCGCCGCCGGGGGTCACAATCTGCTTATGATCGGCCCGCCCGGCGCCGGCAAATCCATGCTCGCCGCCCGTCTGCCGGGGCTGCTGCCGGACCTGACGCCGATGGAGGCGCTCGAAGTCAGCATGGTCCATTCCGTCGCCGGTCTGCTCGACGGCGGGCGGCTGGTGATGCGACCGCCCTATCGCGAGCCGCACCATACCGCGTCCCAGGCCGCGCTCACCGGCGGCGGCCAGCGCGCCAAGCCCGGCGAGGTCAGCCTCGCCCATCGCGGCGTGCTTTTCCTCGACGAACTGCCCGAGTTCCCGCGTCAAACCCTGGAGACGCTGCGCCAGCCGATGGAGGCCGGCCGCACGACGGTGGCGCGCGCCAGCGCCCACGTCACCTATCCGGCGCGCTTCCAGCTGGTGGCGGCGATGAACCCGTGCCGTTGCGGCTATCTCGGCGATGCCGCGCGCGAATGCGGCCGCGCGCCGCGCTGCGGCGAGGACTATCAGAACCGCATCAGCGGGCCGCTGCTGGACCGGATGGACCTCGTCGTCGAAGTGCAGCCGATCCCGCCCGCCGAGCTGTCACGCGCGCCGGCCGGCGAGCCGAGCGCGATCGTGGCCGAGCGCATCGCCCGGGCGCGCGCACTGCAACGCGAACGCGGTGGCGAGGAGGGCCCGTTCACCAACGCGGAGGCCGAGCCGACCCGCATCGCGCTCGCCGCCGAGGCGCGGGCCTTTGCCGAGCAGGCGGCGGAGAAGCTGCGCCTGTCCCCGCGTGGCTTCAGCCGCGTGCTGCGCGTGGCGCGCAGCATCGCCGATCTCGCCGCGGTGGCGACGGTTCGGCGCAGCGACGTCGCCGAGGCGCTCGCCTTCCGCCACCGCATGCCCGGCCGGCGCGTGCCCGGTCAGCCGATGTAGGCTGCGCGCCGCTCAGGCTGCGCGCAGGCCCTGAACCACCGCGACCAGCTGCCGCCGCAGCGCCTCGCCACGCTGCTGCACATCGCCCGCAGCCCGCCCCAGCGTCGCGACCGCGCCGGCGGCGTCCTGCACCCCGGCATTGGCGCGCTCGACCGCAGCCGAGGCGGAGCGCGTGCGTTCGGCGACACGGGCCACCGCCCCAGCGCTCTCCTGGGTCGCCGCCCGCTGCTCCTCGACCGCGCCGGCGATCGCTGCCGCGGTCTCCTCGACCTCGCCGACCACCTCGCCGATGCTGCGGATCGCCGTCACCGCTTCCTCGGTGCGGCCCTGGATCGCGCCGATCTGGCTGGTGATCTCCTCGGTCGCGCGCGCCGTCTGGGTGGCCAGGTTCTTCACCTCGGAGGCGACCACGGCGAAGCCCTTGCCGGCCTCCCCGGCACGCGCCGCCTCGATCGTCGCGTTCAGCGCCAGGAGGTTGGTCTGCGCCGCGATCTCGGAAATCAGCCGGACGACATCGCCGATCCGGCGCGCCCCCTCGGCCAGGCCGCCGACGGTCGCGTCGGTCGCCCGCACCTCCTCGACCGCGCGGCGGGCGACGCCGGTCGCCCGCGTCACTTGCCGGGTGATCTCGGCGATCGAAGCGGCCAGCTCCTCGGCCGAGGCAGCCGCCGAATCGACATCCACGGCCGCCCCGCTGGCCGCCTTCAACGCCGTCTCGCTCTCGCGCTCGACCACGTGGGAAACGCTGGTCAGGGTCTCCGTTGCCCCGGCGAGCTGCTGGGAGGTTTCGGTCAGCGCCCCGGCGATCCCACCCAGCTCGGCCTCGACCTGCTGCGCCAGCGCCAGGCGCGCCGTGCGGGCCTTCTCGCCCGCCGCGAGCTCGGCTTCGCGGGCCGCCACGGTCGCCTGCATGCCCTCCCGCCTGGCCTGCTCGGCACGCCGGTCGGCGATGCCGACGGCAGCCTCGGCGGCGGCAGCGATGGAGAAGGCCACCCAGGCCAGCGCGCCGGCCTCGGCGAGCAGGATCACGGCGTGGACGACGACGCGCAGCAGCACACCGTCGGCGCTGGGAAAGACGGCGAGCGGCAGCAGCAGCCCCAGCCCGAGATGATGCAGGGCGGTGGCCACCGTCGCCACCGCGATCGGGCGGATATCGACGAAGCCGGCCAACAGCGCCAGGCCGGCGAAATAGGCCATGTGCATGTCCAGCCGCAGCGCCGGCGGGGCTACCCAGACCAGCGTCGAAACCGACGCGACCAGGGCCGCCGCCGCGGTGTTGCGCGCGATCACCGCGCCCGGGTCACGCCACCCGGCGAGGCTCGCCGCCAGCGCCGCCACCGCGGCCACACCCGCGGCAAGGCCGGCCGGAGTGCCGGCCAGAAGTCCGGTGACGAAGTCCAGCGGGACGAACCCCCACAATGCCACCTGCAGCAGCCGCCCGACGCGGCCGCGAACGATTGAAAGGTCCATGCTCATTTGCCCCCGTCAGAATGCCATCCGAGGCAGCCCGCGATCGCACCGGCCTCCACGGTGAACCAGGCCCCAGTGGCCCGACGCAATGTCTCCACACCATCCGCGCCGCCACCCGCCGCCTGGCGGACGAGCACGGCGACGCGCACCGGCCACGCCGGCCCGAAGCCGATCAATCGCCACTCGGGCGGCGCCGCGGTGACCGCGTCCAGCACCGCGGCCGGCGCGGTCCCGGGCGGAAAGATCGCCGCCACCAGCCGGTCCGGCGCCGCACCCGGCGCCGCCGCCGGCAGCGCCAATGCCACGGCGGCGAACAGGCTGAGCAGCAGCGACGGCAGGATGTCCTTCAACCAGCGCGGCATCGTTGTCCCCATCATTGGCCTATCGCGCGTTCCCGGGGCGGCCGGCCTTTCGCCCCCGGGCGCCATTCCACCATCGGCGGATGTTCGTTTGGTTAATGGTCCGAACGCCGGCCTCAGCCGCGGACGCCGCGCACCACCAGCGCCACGAGTTCGTCCAGGAAGCCCTCGGCCTGCGTCAGCATCGCCGGGCGCAACCGCTCCGGCGTGGCGGCGACATGGTTGGTCACGCCGCCGACGACGGCATCGATGATCAGGCCACGATTGACGCCGCCGGGGATCTCGCCGCGCTCGATGGCGCGACGGACCATCAGCCGGCTCTGGCGCACCACAGTCTCGCCCCAGGGGCCGGTCGAGGCGCGCATCTCGCCAAACCGCTCGGCATCGGCGTGCAGGTGCAGCGCCACCCGTCCATAAGGGCCGGTGAGCTTGTCGAAGCACATCCGCGCCAGCGCCAGCAGGTCGCCGCGCAGCGAACCGGTGTCGATCTGCGCCACCGCATACCATCGCGCCTCCAGCGTCGCGCGCAGCAGCGCGCCCCGCGTCCCCCAGCGCCGATAGAGCGCCGCCTTGCCGACGCCGGCGCCGCGCGCCACGGCGTCGAAGTGAAAGCCCGGCCAGCCGGCCTCGGCGTAGAGCGCGACCGCAGCATCGAACACGCGCGCTTCCAGCCCCGGGTCCCGTGGCCGCCCGCGCGCCGGCCGCGCCGGGGTTCCGACAACTCGGGTTCCGACAACTGGGGTCCGAACCACGGGCGGTATGGCGGCGTCTTGCATGGTCCGGCCGTTCCCTTCATTATGGACGCAACGCGACCGAAAAACTTTATGCGGCGGCGGCGGCCTTTGCCAGCCCGTCCGTCAGGGAGCAGACGCCGATGATCTATGCCGAGGCGCATCGCGCGCTGATGGACAGCGTCACCCGCTTCGTGCAGGCCGAGATCGACCCGTACGCCGAGGAATGGGAGGCGGCGGGCATCTTCCCGGCCCATGCTCTGTTCCGCAAAATGGGCGCGCAGGGGTTTCTCGGCATCACCAAGCCGGCGGCCTATGGCGGCCTCGGGCTTGACTATTCCTATGGCCTGGCATTCTGCGAGGCGCTCGGCAATGTGCGCACCGCCTCGGTCGCCATGGCCGTCGGCGTGCAGGTGGATATGGCGACCCCGGCGCTGGCCCGGCACGGTGCGGATGAGCTGTGCCGCGAGTTCCTCGCCCCCTCGATCAGCGGCGAGTCCGTCGCCTGCCTCGGCGTCTCCGAGGTCGGCGCCGGCTCCGATGTCGCCTCGATCAAGACCACGGCGCGCACCGACGGCGACGACTACGTCATCAATGGCGGCAAGATGTGGACCACCAACGGCACCCAGGCGGACTGGATGTGCCTGCTGGCCAACACGTCGGACGGCCCGGTGCATCGCAACAAGTCACTGATCTGCCTGCCGATGCGGACCAAGGGTGTGACCGTCGCGCGCAAGCTGGACAAACTCGGCATGCGCGCCTCCGATACGGCGCAGATCCATTTCGACGATGTCCGCGTCCCGCGCCGCTTCCGCATCGGCGAGGAGGGGAAAGGCTTCATCTATCAGATGGAGCAGTTCCAGATCGAACGGCTCTGGGGCGCGGCCGGGGGCTTGCGCAAGATGGAACGGGCGATCGCCATGACGGCCGAATACGCCGCCAGCCGCATGATCTTCGGCCGCTCCGTGCTCGACAACCAGGTGGTGCATTTCCGCCTCGCCGAATTGCAGACCAAAGTCGAGCTGCTGCGCTCGCTGATCTATCGCGCCGTGGAGACCATGCTCGGCGGCGAGGATGTCACCCAGCTCGCCTCGATGGCCAAGCTCACCGCCGGGCGGCTGATGCGCGAGGTCACCGACAGTTGCCTGCAGTACTGGGGCGGCATGGGCTTCATGAGCGAGAGCGAGATCTCGCGCCTGTATCGCGACGGCAGGCTGACCTCGATCGGCGGCGGCGCAGACGAGGTGATGCTCACCATCATCGCCAAGGGCATGGGTCTGCTGCCCGGGCAGCGGCGCAACCATTGAGCCGGGCGATGAGCGCGTTCCAGACCGGCTTCGTCGCCGCCGGGCCGGCCTATGAGGAGAACGCCGCCCATATGCGCGCGCTGCTCGACGAGCTGGCGGCGCTGGTGAACCGGGCGCGCACGGCCTCCGCCGCGTCCGCGCCGCGCTTTGCCCGCCGCGGCCAATTGCTGCCGCGCGAACGGCTCGCGCTCGTGCTCGACGACGGCGCGCCCTACCTCGAACTCTGTGCGCTGGCCGGCTATCTGCGTGACAGCGCCGATCCGTCGAAGTCGGTTCCCGGCACCAACGGCATCGCCGGCATCGGTTACATCTCCGGCGTGCGCTGCCTGATCGTCGCCGACGATAGCGGCATCGGCGCTGGCGCGGCCCGGCCGATGGGCGGGCAGAAATTCCTCCGCCTGGAGGAGATCGCGCTGCGCCAGCGCCTGCCCTTCGTCCATCTCGTCGAATCCGCGGGCGCCAACCTGCTCGACTACAAGGTGGAGGATTTCGTCCGCGGCGGGGCGCTGTTCGCCAACCTCGCGCGGCTATCCGCTGCCGGTATACCGGTGATCGCGCTGACCCACGGCTCCTCCACCGCCGGCGGCGCCTACATGACCGGGCTTGCCGACACCGTCATCATGGTGCGCGACCGCGCCAAGGCGTTCCTCGCCGGCCCGCCGCTGCTCAAGGCGGCGACCGGGGAGATCGCCACCGACGAAGCGCTCGGCGGGGCGGCGATGCACGCCACGGTCTCCGGCCTCGCCGAACACCTCGCCGAGGATGATGTCGACGCCATTCGCATCTTGCGTGAGGTCGTCGCCCATCTCGGCTGGGACCGCGGTGCGGAGCGGCCGCCGAGCGGGCCGCCGCCGCGGCTGTCGGCGGAGGACCTGCTCGGCATCATGCCGCGCGACGGCCGCAAGCCGGTGGAGATGCGCGAGGTCATCGCGCGTCTCGTCGATGGTTCGGACTTCCTCGACTACAAACCCCTCTATGGCCCCGGCACGGTCTGCGCCCAGGCGCGCATCCACGGCCAGGAGATCGGCATCCTGACCAACAACGGCCCGCTCGATCCGGCC
>JAJZFF010000232.1 GCA_021805485.1 Pseudomonadota bacterium | reverse complement strand
GAGCCGGCGCCTCGGGCGGCGGTGCGGCGCGGAGACAGCGGGGTGGGCTTGCGCGAGCCGGGATGCGAGCGGCGGCGGCATGAAAGTGTCCGGCCTCGGCCATCGCCACAAGAAGCGCGGATATCGGCCAGATACCGGGTATCTGCCGTTGGCGAAGCGGAAAAATTCGATGATTTGAGTGGTATCCCGTACCGGATTCGAACCGGTGTTGCCGCCGTGAAAGGGCGGTGTCCTAGGCCTCTAGACGAACGGGACCGAGTGCGCCGCTAGATAGTCGACTTCGCGCCGGGCATCAAGCGCCACGACGCGGTTTTCCGGTCGCGCCCTGGCGCGCCCGCGCGGCCTCGCGCCGGCCGGTGCGGCAGGCGTCGGAACAGAATTTGACGGCGTCCCAATCCCGCGCCCATTTCCGCCGCCAGGCGAACGGCCGGCCGCAGGCGGCGCAGGTCTTCTGTGGCAGGTCGCCCTTGCGCACCGCGCCGGCCTCAGTGCCGCGGCGCCGCCGTGCCGGCGATCCGCCCCGTGCGCGGATCGACGAAGACCACCGCGCCGCCGTGCCCGTCATGCAGCCATATCGCCACCATGCCGCCCGCCGCCGCGACGCCGGCGATCGCGCTGCCCGCACCGCCCGGCAGTTCGGTGGCGAAAGGCGGCGCGGCGGTGCGCGGCGCGACCGCCGGCGGAGGCGCGGCCGCGTGCTCCGGCGCCACAATCCGCTTGACCACCACGCCGATG
Source organism: Pseudomonadota bacterium (assembly GCA_021805485.1). Next base: position 1,843 of record JAJZFF010000232.1, on the reverse strand, counting down.
ACCAGGGCGGTGCCCAGCACGACCAGTATGCCAAGCCCGATGACGAGCGCTTTCAGCCCCCGCAGATTCTGCGCGCCAGCCTCGCGTGCCGGCCTTGGCCGGATTGGTGTATCCTGCATCCGTGAACTCCGAACCCAACTCCGATTCCCATGCAACCCCGCCCGCCGGCATGGCGCCGCCCGACGCCCCATCCTACGGGAGCGGGCCGTTCCGCGCCACGGAGGCCGATGGCGGCGAGCGGCTGGACCGGTTTCTCGCCTCCCGCCTGAGCGAGATGTCGCGCTCGCGGCTGAAGGCGCTGATCGAGGCGGGGACCGTCACGTGCGATGGCGCCGTGATCAGGCTGCCATCGGCCGCGGTGCGGCCCGGCGCGATCTACACCGTGGCGCTGCCGCCCGCCATCCCGGCGGCGCCGCAGGGCCAGGCGCTCGACCTCACCGTATTGTATGAGGACTCCGACCTGATCGTGATCGACAAGCCGGCGGGCCTCGTCGTCCATCCCGCGCCGGGCAATCCGGACGGCACGCTGGTCAACGCGCTCATCGCCCATTGCGGCGACAGCCTGGCCGGAATCGGCGGCGAGCGGCGCCCCGGCATCGTCCACCGGCTCGACAAGGACACCTCCGGCGTGATGGTCGCCGCCAAGACCGAACTCGCCCTCAACGCGCTCTCCGCCGCCTTCGCCGCGCGCGATCTCGACCGCGAATATCTCGCCCTGTGCTGGGGGGCGCCGCAGCCCGCCGAAGGCGAGATCGAGGGCCCGATCGGCCGCGACCCGCGCGACCGCAAGCGGATGGCCGTCGTCGCCCGCGGCGGCAAGCCGGCGCTAACGCATTACCGCACGCTGCGCCGCTTCGGCCTGGGCGCGACGCTCCTCGCCTGCCGGCTGGCGACGGGCCGGACCCACCAGATCCGCGTGCATCTCGCCAGCCGCGGCCATCCGCTGGTGGGCGATCCCGTCTATCTGCGTCGCCGGCCGGCCGCGGCATCGCAGATGCAGCAACCTCAACGCGATTTTCTTCTGGACTTTCCGCGCCAGGCGCTACATGCTGCCACGCTTGGGTTCGCCCACCCGCGCAGCGGCGCGAAGCTGCGGTTCGAGGCCGCGCCTCCGGCCGATCTTGCAACATTGCTGTCACATCTGGGTGCTATTACTCCCCCGACATGACTGCAATACTGGACTGGTATGGTCCTTTTTGTTGACAATCCGCCGATCAGCGTGGTAGACAGGTCACAGTCAAGAGCGGAGTCAAGTGGATCCGCGATCTTTCCCGCCCGTTACCGCCTTTTCAGGGGTTCTCGCGGGACCGTGATACGGCAAGATCGCTGACCTGTGTATACTCCGCGGTGAAGGGACCGGCATCACAAGGGTCTGGATTTTCCACATCCGAATCCATGTCCGGCCCGTAGAGAAGACGAAAGGAGCTACCCATGGCCTCTGGAGTCAGTACGATGGCCCCGAGCGAAGGCAACCTCGCCCGGTATCTGCAGGAAATCCGCAAGTTCCCGATGCTCTCCCCGGAGGAAGAGGACCGGCTCGCCCGCGCCTGGCGGGACAATGAAGACCAGGCGGCCGCCCACAAGCTCGTCACCTCGCATCTGCGTCTCGTGGCCAAGATCGCCATGGGCTATCGCGGGTATGGCCTGCCGCTCGGCGAACTCATCTCCGAAGGCAATGTCGGCATGATGCAGGCGGTCAAGCGGTTCGACCCGGAACGCGGCTTCCGCCTCGCCACCTACGCGATGTGGTGGATCCGCGCCGCCATCCAGGAATACATCCTGCATTCCTGGTCGCTGGTGAAGATGGGCACGACCGCCGCGCAGAAGAAGCTGTTCTTCAACC
>JAJZFF010000229.1 GCA_021805485.1 Pseudomonadota bacterium | reverse complement strand
GCTCTCGCTGTTCGGCCTGCATGGCAGCCGACCGCTCGCCGAACAGGTCGCCGCCCGGCTGGAAATCGCCCTCGCCGCGCACGAGGAGCGCGACTTCGAGGATGGCGAGCACAAGGCCCGCCCGCTGCAGGACGTGCGCGGCCACGACGCCTTCGTGCTGCACACCCTGCACGGCGGCGAGGGCGATTCCGCGAATGACCGGCTCTGCCGCCTGCTGTTCTTCTGCGGCGCGCTGCGCGATGCCGGCGCCGCGCGGGTCACGGCGGTGGCGCCCTATCTCTGCTACGCGCGGAAGGACCGGCGGACCAAGACCAACGATCCCGTCACCACCCGCTACGTCGCCGCGATGTTCGAGGCGGTCGGCATCGGCCAGGTGATCACGCTGGAGGTGCACAACCTCGCCGCGTTCGAGAACGCCTTCCGCTGCCCGAGCCTGCACGTCCCCGCCGCGCCGCTGTTCGCCGCGCATTTCGCGCCCCTGCTGCGCCGGGTTCCGGCGGTGGTGGTGTCGCCGGATACCGGCGGCGCCAAGCGCGCCGAACAGGTCCGCGAGGCGCTCGAAACCCTGCGCGGCGCGCCGGTGAGCGCCGCCTTCATGGAAAAGCACCGCTCCGGCGGGGTGGTGACCGGCACGCTCTTCGCCGGCGACGTGCGCGGCCGCGTGGCCATCATCGTCGACGACCTGATCAGCACCGGCGGCACGCTGCTGCGCGCGGCCCGCGCCTGCCGCGAGGCCGGCGCCGCCGAAATCCACGCCGCCGCGGCGCACGGCCTGTTCACCGGCGGCGCCGAAGACCTCTTCGCCGCCGGCCTGTTCGGGAGCGTCGTGGTCAGCAGCACGGTGCCGCCGTTTCGCCTCGCCGGGGCGGCCAGGAAGCGGCTGACGGTCCTCGACGCCGCCGAGCCGCTCGCCCGGGCGATCGCCGCCTGCCACGATGCCGGCTGACCCTCCCCTCCCCGCCGCGGCGGACGCGATCGCGGCGCTGGCGGCGCGGGGCGACATCGCGGTCCGGGCGCTGCTGCTCGGCGAGCGGCTGGACCTGCGGCGGCTCGACCGGGCGAAGCCATTGGCGACGGCGCCGCTCGCGCTCGCGCTTCCGGCGGCCGGCGGCGTCGCGGTGCTGTTCCGCTACGGCGCCGCGGTGCTGTTCGGCGCCGACGAGGGGGCAACGGCCCGCCTTCTCGCCGCGCTCGCGCCCTTCGTCGCCGAGCCCTTCGCCAGCCCCGAGACCGAGACGGCCCGCCTGCGGATCGGCCCCGGGCCGCCGCCGGCCGGCGACGAGGGCGCCATCGTGCTGCCGCACTGCGCGATCGAGCATCTGCAACTGATCGCCGACGTGCTGGCGAAGAGCCTGGTGCTGGCGCGTTACGAAACGGTGATGGCCGGGATGTTCGACCGGATCGAGCCGCTCGCCGCGGAGCTGCGCGCGCGGGGCCGGGTGAACGCGCGCGGGCGGGTATTGCTGCGGCAGATCGGCGTCGTCCTCGGCATCCAGCACCGCATGGTCGGCCGCGCCGAGACGGCGGAAAAGCCCGAACTGCTCTGGGACCATCCCGAACTCGAGCGCCTGCACCTGCATCTCGCCGAGGAATACGAGCTCCGCGAGCGCGACCGCGCGCTCGACCGCAAGCTCGATCTCGCCGGCCGGACGGTGGAGACCCTGCTCGGCCTCGTCCAGGCGCGCAGCAGCCTGCGGGTCGAGTGGTACATCGTCGCGCTGATCCTCGCCGAACTCGGCCTCGCCCTCTACACGCTGCCGCCGCTGCGCTGAGGCCGCGCCGCGGCGCGGGCGAGGATGGCGGTCACCTCGCCGTCCTCGAGCTGGGGAAAATCGAGATAGAACGCGCCGACCGCGCCGAGCGAGGCCGGCGTCTCCACGCAGGCGATCTCGTCCGCCAGCGGGCGCAGCGCCGCCAGCGAGTCGGGTGCCGCGACCGGCACGGCGAGCACGAGCCGCGCCGGCCGCAGCGCCCGCGTGGCGCGCAGCGCGACGCGCATCGTCGCCCCGGTCGCGATCCCGTCATCGACGACGATCGCCGTGGCGCCGGCCACCGGCACCCGCGTCCGGCCCGCGCCATACACCGCCCGACGGCGCGCGATCTCCTCGATCTGGCGCGCGGTTTCGGCCTCGACATAGCGCGCCGGCACCGCCAGCGCGCGGATCAGCCCGTCGTCGAGATACACCAGCGGCGGATCGCCCTCGGCGACGGCGCCGATGGCGAGTTCCTTCTGGTCCGGCGCGCCGATCTTGCGGACGATGACGATGTCGAGCGGCGCCTCCAGGTCCGCCGCCACCTCGAACCCGACGGGCAGGCCCCCGCGCGGCAGGGCGAGCACGACGGGATGGCGGTGCCGCAGGTGGCGGAGCCGGGCCGCGAGGCGGCGCCCGGCATCGGCGCGGTCGCGGAACATGGGGCGGGGTTCAGCCCGGCGCGGCCTGCGCCGCCGCCCACAATGCCCGCGCCCCGCGCGGCAGCGCCTCGACCACGTGGGCGAGCTGCCCCGGCGCCATCCGCCGCTCGATCACGCGGATCACCGCGCCGGCGACGCGCCCGACATCCTGCAACTCGTCATGCCCGGCGAGT
>JAJZFF010000054.1 GCA_021805485.1 Pseudomonadota bacterium | reverse complement strand
CCACCTGCGTCATCAGCTGGGTCAGCGCGTTGAGCACCATCGGCCCGCGCCAGACCATCGCGGTTTCCTCCTCGACGACATGGCCGATCGAGATCGCCTTCAGCCCCCAGGCCTCGATGGGCACCAGCTTGTTGCCCGCCATCTCGGGCTTGCCCTTCGTGCCGAGCATGCGCGGCAGCGAGGGACCATAGATATCGGCATCGAGCAGGCCGACCCGCTTGCCCTGCCGCGCCAGCGCCACCGCGAGATTGACCGCGACGGTCGATTTTCCGACCCCGCCCTTGCCGGAGGCGACCGCGACGATCGACCCCACCTGGCCGAGCAGCGTGCCGGGCTCCTGCGGCTGCGCCTGTGGCTGCGGGGCGGCGCGCGGGGCGGTGAACATCACCGTCGCGTTGCGCACGCCCGGCATCGCGGCGAGATCGGCCTCCAGCGCCCGGCGCATCGGCTCCTGCCGCGCGGCATCCGCCTTCGCCACCATCAACGCAACCTGCACCAGCCCCTCGCGGGTGGCGACGCTGTCCACCATGCCGGCGGGAATGCCCGCGCCCTCCGCCGTCCGGAAGGCGCCGATGCGCGCGCGCACCGCAGTTTCGTCTATCGCAGCCATGATCTGTCCTTGTCAGCCTCTGGGTCAGCCTGTGGTCGGGTTTACGCCACGCCGGCGCGTTGGGAAATCTGCCCGCGCAGCAGGGCGGGGTCGCTCACCGGCAGCGAGCAGGCCTGGGCGCGGCAGACGAAGGCGGCGGGTTCGGCGGCGCTCTTGCCATGCGCCGGGTGGCCCTCCGGCAGCGCGGCGGCATCGCCCACTGGCAGCACCACCACCGCCGGGTCGAAATGGGCGAGGGCGGCGCGATGCAGCGCGGCGAAGCGCGGATCGGCCGCATCGCCGACGATGACCACACTGGCACCCTCCTCCAGCAGCGCCGCGGCGGCAAGCAGGGTGGGGAAGGCGGGAAGTGCCCGCCGCTCGCCGGTATGCGAGGCGATCAGTGCGGCCGCCGCGTCGCGATGCGCCGCATTGCCGGTCAGGTGATGCAGGATCGCAAGCCCCTCGGCGAACAGGCCGGCGCCGGAAGGCGTCGCGTTGTCGAACGAGGCGCGGGGGCGGATGCTGCCGGGCAGGTCGGCCGCGTCCGAAGCGGTGAGGTAGAGCCCGCCCTGGCCGTCGCCGAAGGCGGTCCGCGTCGCCGCGGCGATCCGCTCCGCCTGGTTGAGATAGGTGGCGCGCCCGGTCGCCTGGTAGAGGGCGATTGTGGCGCGCAACATCGCCGCCTGATCGTCCAGCAGGCCGGAGGCCGCGATCTTGCCCCGGCGGATCGCATGGTCGAACCGCCCGTCCTCGCGGCCGAGCAGGGCGGTGACGGCCCCGTGCGCCGCGACGGCGAGATCGAGCCAGTCCGGCCGGGCGAAGACCGCGCTCGCCCGCGCGATGGCGGCGATGGCGAGGCCGTTCCAGTCGGCCAGGATCTTGTCGTCCCAGCCGGGGCGGACCCTGCCTTCGCGGGCGGCGAACAGGCGGGCACGCAAGGCGGCGAGGCGCGCCTCGGTTTCGGGGTGTTCGGGGTGCGTGGCACGGGTGAGGATCAGCTTGCCCTCCCAGTTGCCGGCGGCGGGGCAAGGGTAGTGATCCTCGAACAGCTTCATGTCCGCCCCGAGCACGGATGCGATCTCCTCGCGCGTCCAGACATAGAACTTGCCTTCCTCGCCCTCGGAATCGGCGTCTTCCGAGGCGGCGAAGGCGAGTGTCCCGTCCGGCGCGGGGTCGTGCTTCGCCCGCATGTCCCGCCGCAGCCACTCGACCAGCTCATCGGCGCGGGCGGCCAGCAGCAGGTCCGGCTCGGCGGCATGGGCGAGGGCGAGCAGATCGAGCAGTTGAGCGTTGTCGTAGAGCATCTTCTCGAAATGCGGCACGAGCCAGCTTTCATCGGTGGCGTAGCGGGCGAAGCCGCCGCCGAGATGGTCGCAAATGCCGCCCTGCGCCATGCGCGCGAGCATCAGCGCGACGACCGCGCCGGCCTCGTGCCGGCCGGTGCGGGCATATTCGCCCCAGAGGAAGCGGAAGATCGGCGCGTTGGGGAATTTCGGCGCGCCGCGCAGCCCGCCTTCCTCCCAGTCCACCATGCCGAGGAACCGCTCGGTCACCGCCGCGAGATCGCCGGGGGCGATCGGCGCGCCGGGCTTCAGCTCGGCATGGGCGGCGATGCGCTTGAGCAGCGAGGCGCCGCTGCGGGCGAATTTCTCGCCGTCCTTCGTCCAGGCGTCGGCGACCATTTCGAGCACCTGCCGGAACGAGGGCCGGCCCCAGCGCGGCTCGGGCGGGAAATAGGTGCCGCCGAAGATCGGCGCGCCGTCCGGCGTCATGATCACGGTGAGCGGCCAGCCGCCCTGCTCGCCCATCGCCTGCACCGCGGACATGTAGATGCCGTCGATGTCCGGCCGTTCCTCGCGATCGACCTTGATGTTGACGTAGAGCCGGTTCATCAGCGCCGCCGTCGCCGGGTCCTCGAAGCTCTCATGCGCCATCACGTGGCACCAGTGGCAGGCGGCATAGCCGATCGAGAGCAGGATCAGCCGGTTCGCCGCCCGTGCT
>JAJZFF010000485.1 GCA_021805485.1 Pseudomonadota bacterium | reverse complement strand
GCGGCGACGAGACCGGGCGCGGGGATCGCGCGGGTGCGGCCGAGACCGGCGGCCAGCACGAGGGCGGCGATCGTCGCCGCCGCCTGAAGCGCCGTCGCGGCGGTGAACCCCAGGCCAAGCTGTTGCGCGAGGCTGAACACGCTCATGATCATGGCGCGCGGCCCGTGATGAACTCTTGCCGTGAGCTGGACCAGCACGCGGCTCATGAACGGCATCACGCCGGTGGCGAACATCGTCCAGCTGGTCCAGCCGAACGCCCAGGCGCTGGCGATCACCAGAGAGGCGGCCGTGAGCGCGGCGGCGACGATGCCGCGCCAGTTGCCGCGCACCAGCCAGAAGACCGGGATGAGCACGCCGAGCTGCGGCTTCATCGTGACGAGGCCGATCAGCACGCCGGCGAGATAGGGCCGCCTTTCCGCGAGGAGCAGGCCCGCCACCAGCAAGGCCGCGAAGATCGCGCCGTTCGTGTTGTCATACAGGCTGGCGAGGGCCGCCGGGCAGAGCAGGACGACGGCGGTGAACCGGGCATCGAAGCCGCAGGCCCGCAGGGCGGCCAGCAGGATCAGGACGCTCAGCAGGTCGAACGACAGGACGGCGGCCGCCGGCGGCGGGAGACCGAACGGCAGGACCGCGAGAAGGTAATCCGGCGGATATGACCAGGTATGCAGGTCGCCGCCGAAATGGGCGTGGAACCACCTGCCATACGCGACGGGATTGAACAGGGTCGCAAGCCGGCCGTTCAGCGCCAGATGGGCGCCGCTCCAGATGTTCAGGCCATCCGCCAGCGGCAGCCAGGAATGACCATCGAGCCAGAGCCCGGCGCTGCGGACGCAGGCGAGCGCGGGCGGCAGGGCGGCGATGAACAGGGCGAGGGTGAGGAGACGATCGCGCGGCGTTGCTCCGGCGCCGGGGATTCGCTCACCGCCGCGATGGTCCCGCTCCCTGTCCAACCATGTCGCTCCCGTGTCGATGCTATCGGTGGCCTGTATGCCGGCCGTCGGGATACCCTAACGCGGCGGAACGAGATCGGGAAAGGTGCATGGCCCCGGCCGCGTCGGCGCGCGGATCGCTGGGGCGGGCGGCGGGCCGGGATGGGGGAAAGCCCCCGGCGATTGCCGGGGGCGGGCGGGTCAGGCGCGGCGCTTGCGGCGGGCGGCGAGGCCGAGGACGGCCAGGGCGGTGCCGAGCAGGGCCAGCGAGCCGGGCTCGGGGACCGGGGTCGAGGGCTTGCCGTCGATATAGAGGGCGCCGCTATTGGCCGTGGCGCCGTAGGCCGTGCCGGACTTGCAGTCGCTGAGCGAGGTGCTGGCGAGGAAGGCGACGGCGTAGGAGTATTCCGGCAGGGCGGCGGTGAGGGAGAAGAGCGGGCCGTTGGTCGCCTGTGCCGCCGACTGGAGGGTCTGGGTGCCGAGATCGGCGACGTAGACGTCGTATCCGCCGTTGATCTTGTAGTGTTTGTACGGGTTGTTCGGGCTGGCCGACGCGTAACCGAGATAGGAGGCGAGATCGCCGCTCGTCCAGGCGGTGGCGCTGAAGAGGCTCGTCGTGATGGAGGACGGCGTTCCCTTGGCGGCCTGCGTGATGCCGATCGTGGGGGCGGTGGAGGGCGGCGTCGTCTCCGGCGTCAGGAAGGCGAGGATGAGGTCGCCGGAGGTCGGGCCGCCGGAGGCCCAGAAGCCGAATTCCGGCGGGTTGGTCGCGGTGGGGGTGTTGTTGCCGTTATCGGTGCAGGCGGGGGTGGAGCCGGCGCAGAAGCTGTGGAGCGTGCTGGTGCTGCTGCCCTGCTGCCCCCCTTGCTGCCCCCACGGATTCCCCTGGCCCCGGTTCCAGCCATTCCCATTGTGGGCCTGGGCGGTGCCGGCGGACGCGAGGAGGGCGAGCGCGGCGGCGCCGGCGAGCAGGGCGGTGGCGAGCGGTCCGGCGGGCCGGGGCGTGGTCGAAATGGACATCATCGGATGCCGTCTCCTTGAGGCTGAAATCGTCATGTCGAATGGCGCGGCCGGTCGGGTCCTGCCGGGAGGGCGAGACCGGCGCACGGAATGGGATTTAATAAGCAAAATTCATGCCGGTTAAAATTTTGGAATAAAACCAGGGTATTATGAAATTGAGACGGACAGGGTGTAAAATTTTCTGACAGTCGTTTCTGTTTCGCGATGGATTTCTCACACGGAAAGATTGCATTTCGATGAAATTCCGCCTGTCGGGCGCCTGAAGGGGGCGACGGCGCGATCAGTCGGGGCGGGGAAGATGGATGCCGAGGCGGCGGAGCAGAAATTCGGTGTGGCGGGTCCAGGGGCGCGGGGCGCGGAGGCGGTTGCCGATCAGGGGGAGCATGCGGTTCAGCGTGTCGTCGCGCAGGAGGGCGTGGTGGGCGATGGTGGCGAGGGCGTGCAGGCCGGCGAGGATGACCAGCGCGTCGGCGATGGTGCCGTGGATCGAGCCGGCGGCGCGCAGGAAAGCGTGGAGCGGGGCGGGCATCGGCACGTCGAGCCGCCAGGCGAAGAGGCGGGAGCCGTGGCCGAGCGCGCGGGAGATGCCGGTCGCGACCGTCAGGGCGAGCAGGAGATAGAGCAGGACATGCGCGAGGCGGCCGAT
>JAJZFF010000524.1 GCA_021805485.1 Pseudomonadota bacterium | reverse complement strand
GGCCTCGGTGGTCTCGATCTCGATCTCGGCGGTCATCGCGGTGGCGCCGAGGGTGGCCAGCGCGGCGCTGATGTCGAGCATCGTGTCGGCGCCGAGTGTGGCGCGCCAGGGGCGCAGGCCGGCGATGGCGGCGCGCAGCGGGGCGCGGCATTCCAGCTCGACCGCGTGGCGCTGGCCGTAGAAGAAGCCGATCGTCTCCACCCGGTCGTAGCGGTCGAGCGCCCAGGCGAGGCAGGTGCCGCTGTCCTGGCCGCCGGAAAAGAGGACGAGGGCAGCGCCGGATGCGGCGGGAGGGGAGGTGGTCATGGCCGGAACATGCCGGGCGGGCCGGCCGCGATCAAGCGCGATCGGGGGCGTAGATCCGCGCCCTTGCGGCGGGGCGGCGCGGATGCGATTCTATGCGGCATGGATCTCGACTTCACCGAAACCGAAATCGCCCGGTATTCGCGCCACATCCTGCTGCGCGAGGTGGGCGGCACCGGGCAGGCGCGGCTGCGCGCGGCCTCGGTGCTGATCGTCGGCGCGGGCGGGCTCGGCTCGCCGGCGGCACTTTATCTCGCGGCCGCCGGCGTCGGGCGGATTTCCATCGTCGATGACGACGTGCTGGAACTCTCCAACCTGCAGCGGCAGATCGCGCACGGGGTGGCGTTTCTCGGCGCGCCGAAGGTGGAGAGCGCGGCGGCGGCGATGCGCGGGCTGAACCCGGAGGTGAGCGTCAACCCGGTCCGCGCCCGGCTGGACGCGGGGAATGTCGGCGCACTGGTCGCCGCGCACGACATCGTGCTCGACGGGACCGACAATTTCGCGACCCGCTTCCTCGTCGCCGATGCCTGTGTCGCGGCGCGGCGGACGCTGGTTTCGGCGGCGGTGCTGCGCTTCGAGGGGCAGCTTTCCACCTTCAAGCCGCATGCGGGGCCGGATTGCCCCTGCTATCGGTGCCTCTATCCCGAGGCGCCGCCGGCGGGCATGGTGCCGACCTGTTCGGAGGCCGGGGTGCTCGGCCCGGTGACGGGGGTGATGGGCACGTTGCAGGCGACCGAGGCAATGAAGGAGATTCTCGGCATCGGCACCTCGCTGGCCGGGCGGCTGCTGCTGTGGGACGCGCTGGATGCGCGGTTCCGCACGATCACGATCCCCCGCGTGCCGGACTGTGCCGCCTGTGCGGGCGTCTAGCCGCCTCGCCCGGCTCGGGCTGGTCGTCGTGGCGCTGGCGCTCGGCGCCTGGCACGCGCCGAAGGTCGGGCCGGGACCGGGGCCGGGCAAGGGGTCGGCCACCGGCTGGCCGGTGCCGCGCTTCGAGAGTTTCCGCTCCAGGGAAATCTACATGCGGGCGGGGCCGGGCTTCCAGTATCCGATCATCTGGGTCTATCACCGGCTCGACCTGCCGGTGGAGGTGACCGGGGAATTCAATGTCTGGCGCCACGTCGTCGCGCCGGATGGCGGCGACGGGTGGGTGCACGAGGCGCTGCTGCATGGCCTGCGCAGCTTCATCGTCATCGGCGGCCGGCACACGCTGCGCGCGGGACCGCACAAGGATGCGGCGCCGGTCGCCTATCTCGACAAGGGCGTGATCGGCGTGATCCGGCGCTGCAAGGCGGGGGCGGCGTGGTGCCAGGTGGAGGTCGATCACCGCGCGGGGTGGCTCCGGCGCGACCAGTTCTGGGGCTCGTTCGCCGGCGAGGCGATAAAATAGCCCTTCGACGTGGGTTTTCCACAGAAAACTGCAAGGCAGAACTCAACTAGATGTTGAGTGAGGCCGGTCGCTCGGCTACAGAATGTTGTAGCACATGAGAGGGACAGGACAGGCCATGGAATGGACCGACGAGATCATTGCCCGCCTCCGCCAGCTCTGGGACGAAGGGCTTTCGACCGCCGAAATCGGGCGACGGCTGAACATTTCCAAGAATTCGGTGGTCGGCAAGGCGCACCGGCTTGATCTGCCGGCCCGTCCCTCGCCGATCCGGCGCGACATCAGCGGCGCGCGGCCGTCGCGCCCCGCGCCGGCGCGGGTGACCGGGCCGACCCTGCCTTCGCTGGCGATCGCGGCGGAGCCGGTTCCCGTGATGCCGCACGTGACGGCGGCGCCGGCGGGCGGGGCATCGACGGTTGCGGCGGTGCGGACGGCGCCGCCGCGCCCGACCCTGGTGGCATCGCGTCCGGCGCCGCCGCCGCGGGCGGTGGCCCGGGTGCCGGCCTGCTGCTGGCCGATCGGCGAGCCCGGAACGCCGAGCTTCCGGTTCTGCGGCGATCCCGCGATGAACGGCAAGCCCTACTGCCAGCCGCATGCCGAGATCGCCTATGTGCGGGTGCGCGACCGCCGCGAGGACGTCGCCTGAGGTGTTTTGCCGCCGGAGATGAATTCCGGGCTTGCATGTCCGGCCCGCTTCACGCAGTGTTTGTCCTGCCCGCGCCGCGGGCATGAGGCACGCGCCTTCGGTCTGCTGTCTTGCGCCCCTGGCGGGCGTGCTGCGCTGCCGATCGTCGGTCGCAAGTGACGGGTCGACAGGAGCAGCGTCCGAAAATGAGCGAAGCCTACAAGAGCGCCCCCAACACCGGCGAGGCCGAGAGGCTGGCCAGGCGCGCTTCCGCGCTCGACGC
>JAJZFF010000345.1 GCA_021805485.1 Pseudomonadota bacterium | reverse complement strand
CGTCGATCCGCTCGAGGGCACGACCATCGCCGCCAAGGGCGCGCCGAACGCGATCGCGGTGATCGCGCTGGCGGAGCGCGGCAACTTCCTGCACGCGCCGGATATCTACATGGACAAGATCGCGGTTGGTCCCGATCTGCCCGAGGGGGTGGTGGCGCTCGATGCGCCGGTTGAGGAAAATCTCCGCAACCTCGCCCGCGCCAAGCGGTGCGACATTTCCGACCTGATGGTCTGCACGCTGGAGCGCGAGCGCCATGCCGAGCTGATCGCGCGGTGCCGCGAGGCCGGCGCGCGGATCACCCTGATCGGGGATGGCGACGTTTCGGGCGTGATCGCGGTGGCGCAACCCGAGGCCGGGATCGACATCTACATGGGCTCGGGCGGCGCGCCGGAGGGCGTTCTCGCCGCGGCCGCGCTGCGCTGCACCGGCGGGCAGATGCAGGGACGGCTGCTGTTCGAGGACAGCTCGCAGATCGACCGGGCGAAGGGCATGGGCATCGCCGATCCGTCGCGGCTCTACCAGGTTCACGAAATGGCGGCGGGCAACGTGATGTTCGCGGCGACCGGCGTGACCACCGGCCCGATGCTGCGCGGCGTGCGGCGGTATGCGACCGGCGCGGTGACGCACTCGATCGTGATGCGGTCGAAATCCGGCACCGTCCGCTATATCGAGGCGCATCACAACTTCCAGACCAAGCCGTGGACGCCGGCCTGAACGGGGCGGCGCCGGCTTTCGGGGTCGAACGCAGCCTGACCGGCCGGCGCTGGCTCTGGCGCCCGGCCGCGGACCGCACGGCGCAGGCCATCGCCCAGCGCTGCGGCGTGCCGGACGTGATCGGCCGGCTGCTCGCCGGGCGCGGCGTGATGCCCGATCATGCCGCGGATTTCCTCGAGCCGACGCTGCGCGCCTATCTGCCCGATCCCTCGGCGCTGACCGACATGGATGCCGCGGCGGCGCGGATCGCCGATTCAGTGCAGCGCGGCGCGACCATCGCGATCTTTGGCGATTACGATGTCGACGGCGCCTGTTCGGGCGCGCTCATGGCGCTGGGCCTTGGGGAACTTGGCGCGACGACCATCAATTACGTGCCGGATCGGCTCCGCGAGGGCTACGGGCCGAACGCGCCGGCGCTGCGGGCGCTTGCCGGGCAGGGGGCGGAACTGGTCGTCTGCGTCGATTGCGGAACGGCGGCGCATGAGGCGCTCGCGGCGCTCGACGGCCGGGCGGATGCCATCGTTCTCGACCATCACAAGAGCGAGGGGGCTCCGCCCGCCATCGTGGCGACGGTGAACCCGAACCGCGCTGACGATGCGTCGGGCCTCGGCAACGTTTGCGCGGCGACGATCAGCTTCCTCACCCTCGTCGCCGTGCAGCGGGAACTTCGCCGGCGGGGCTTCTTCGCGACGCGGCGCGAGATCGACCTGCTGTCGATGCTCGACCTCGTCGCGCTTGCGACGGTCTGCGACGTGATGCCGCTCACCGGCCTCAACCGCGCGCTGGTGACCCAGGGGCTGAAGGTGATGGCGCGGCGGGAACGGCCGGGAATCGCGGCATTGCTCGACGTCGCGCAGGTGAGGGAGGCGCCGGGCACGATGACCTGCGGCTTCGCGATCGGCCCGCGGATCAACGCCGCCGGCCGCATCGCCGAGGCGGATCTCGGGCTGCGCACGCTGCTCGCCGCCGAGCCGGCGACGGCGATGGTGCTGGCGCGCCGCCTCGACGAGATCAACCGCGAGCGCCAGGCGGTGGAGGCCGGGCTGCTGGACGAGGCGATGACCGACGCCGAGGCCCAGTTCGCCGCCGGCGCGCCGGTCGCGCTGGTTGCCGGCGAGCAATGGCATCCGGGCGTGGTCGGCATTGTCGCCGGCCGGATCAAGGAAACCTTCAACCGTCCGGCCCTGGTCGCGGGAATCGCGGAGGGCAGGGCGGTGGGCTCTGGCCGCTCGGTGCCGGGGGTCGATCTCGGCAGCGCGATCATCGCCGCGCGCGAGGCGGGGCTGCTGATCAAGGGCGGCGGCCACGCCATGGCCGCGGGTTTCACGGTGGAAGCCGGGCGGATCGAGGCGCTGCGCGGCTTCCTCGCAGAGCGGTTGGCGGTGGCCGCGACGCTGCCGGACGCGGCCGATCTGCCGATCGAGGGCATGGCGGCGGTCGGCGGGATCGACGAGGCGCTCGCCGCGGCGATCGGCCGCGTCGGGCCGTTCGGCGCCGGCAACGAGGAGCCGGTGTTCGTGGTGCCGCGGGCGCGGGTCCTGCGGGCGGACCGCATCGGCCGGAACGAGGCGACGATCCGCGCCTTCGTCGAGGGCGAGGCCGGTGGCCGGCTGAAGACGATCCTGTTCCGCGCCGGAGACGGCGACCTTGCGGCCGCGCTGGCCCGTCCGGGCGGCGCACCGCTCAATCTTGCAGGTCACATCCGCGCGGAACAATGGAATGGCAGAACCTCGGTCAGCCTGATCCTGATCGACGCCGCTCCCGCTTGACCTGCCCCCACCACTCGGCTACCCACGCTTTCAGAAAGTCCCGTTCGTCTAGAGGCCTAGGACGTCGCCCTCTCACGGCGATAACAGGGGTTCGAATCCCCTACGGGACGCCACTTGCGA
>JAJZFF010000614.1 GCA_021805485.1 Pseudomonadota bacterium | reverse complement strand
GCCCTCCATCGTCATGGCCTGCGGGCCGGGAAGCCGTTCGTCGCCGTCAACTGCGCCGCGATCCCGACCGAACTGCTGGAGAGCCTGCTCTTCGGCCATGTGCGTGGCGCGTTCACCGGCGCCCTCGGCGACCGGCCCGGCTCGTTCCGCGACGCCCACGAAGGCACGCTGTTCCTCGACGAGATCGGCGACATGGCTCTCGCCATGCAGGCCAAATTGCTGCGGGCGCTGCAGGAACGCGTGGTGACGCCGGTCGGCGGCAAGCCGGTCGCGGTCGATGTCCGCGTCGTCGCCGCGACCCACCGCGATCTGCAACGGGCGGTGCGCGATGGCCGCTTCCGCGAGGATCTCTATTACCGGCTCGGCGTCGTGCCGCTCGCCCTGCCGCCGCTGCGCGACCGGCTCGCCGATATCGTCCCGCTGGCGGAGCATTTCCTCACCCTGGCGGCGGCGGGCGAGCCGGCCAGGCGCCTGTCGCCGGACGCCGCCGCCCGGCTGCTCGCCCATGCCTGGCCCGGCAATGTGCGCGAACTTCAGAATGCGATGACGCGGGCGGCGACGCTCGTGCGCCGCCCGGTGATCGGCGCGGCCGATCTCGGATTTCTGACCGCCGGCTCGGACGATCCCGGGCCCGGTGCCGAGCCGGCGGACTGGCTGGCCGGAACGCTGCCGGAGGCGGTCGAGCGCGTCGAGATCGCGATGATCCGGCGCGCGATGGCGGCCGCCGGCGGCAACCGCACGCAGGCCGCCGAGCGCCTCGGCATCCGCCGGCAGCTCCTCTACCAGAAACTGGCGCGATACGGGCTGGACGCGTCCCGGAATGGGACAATGGATGACCCCGAAAAGGACAGCGAAGACTGACAGGAACGGTCCCGCGACACGCAGTTCCAGTGCCTTGGAGCTTGGCATTTCTTTTGCTTTGCATCCCGGTTGCGAAGCCTCGACAGGGATTGCAGGATGAATGCATCACCGCGTGACCGGCGCTCCCCGGATCTGACGGAGCCCGCCATGGGCCCGCAGATTCCCGGCGCTTCGGATCGACGCACCGCCGGCTTCCATCCGGCCTCGCTCGACGCGCTCAATGTCCTGCTCGCCGATGTCCGGGGCGCGCTCGGCCCGTATCTGAATGTCTTTCTCGTCTCGCAACAGCATTGGACGCAATCGAGCGTCGGGCTGGTCACGACCATCGGCGGCCTGCTCGGCCTCGCGGCTCAGACGCCGATCGGCGCGGCGATCGACGCGACCCGCGCCAAGCGTGCGCTGCTCGTCGCCGCGCTCGCGATGCTCGGCTCCGGTGCCGTCCTCATCTATGCTTTTCCGACATTCTGGGCCGTGTTCGCCGCGAATGCGCTGATCGCGCTCGCCGGCGACGTGTTCGGTCCCGCCGTCACGGCGCTCACGCTCGGGCTCTACGCGCGCGCCGTGCTGGCGCATCGGCTCGGACGCAACGCCGCGTTCGACCACACCGGCAACGTCGCGATCGCAGTCCTCGCCGGCGGCATCGGCTGGGCATTCTCCCAGCGCGCGGTGTTCCTCCTGGTGCCCGCCTTCGCCGCGCTGGCGGCGATCGCGACGCTCTCCATCCCCGGCGCGGCCATCGACCACGCGCGGGCGCGCGGCGCGGACGGCCTCGATGGCAGCGCGAACGCGCCCCCGGGCGCAACCGCATGGCGCACGCTGCTGGAGTGCCGGCCATTGCTGATCTTCGGCTGCTGTGCTCTGCTTTTTCACCTCGCCAACGCGCCGCTGCTGCCGCTCGTGGGCCAGAAGCTCGCCGCCGCGCATCCCGCCGCGGCAACGGCGATGATGTCGTCCTGCATCATCGCCGCGCAGCTCATCATGCTGCCGATCTCGCTCCTCGTCGGCCGCAACGCCGATCGTATCGGGCGCAAGCCGATCCTGCTGATCGGCTATGCCGTGCTGCCGCTGCGCGCGGCGCTCTACACGGTTTCCGATCAGAGCTGGTGGCTGATCGCGGTCCAGTTGCTCGACGGCGTGGGTGCGGGCATCTTCGGCGCCCTCACGCCCCTCATCGTCGCCGATCTCATGCGCGGCACCGGCCGTTTCAACACCGCGCAGGGCGCGGTTGCCACGCTGCAGGGCATCGGCGCGGCCAGCGGCGGCCTGTTCGCCGGCCTGCTCGTCGATCATGCCGGTTACGCGACGGCGTTCCTGTCCGCGGCATGCGTCGCGACGCTGGCGTTCACCGTGCTGATCATCGCGATGCCGGAGACCTCGCCAGCGCGGCGACCCTCGGCCCTGTCGCGCGCCATAGCCGCTTTCGCTCGAACGGCCGATCCGAGCGCGGCGCCAATGCCGCCGATGAGAGCGCGAACAGGCTCACGGCGATCGACGCCATCCACGACCGGCTCGGCCAGCTTCGGACGGTGGACGAGATGTTCGCCCGCGATGCGGCGCTTGCGATCAGAAGCTATGAATCTGCGCGGTATTGAGGCTGGCGATGCCGGCGAAGATGATTCTGGTGTTGTCGGTCAGCGTCACCGTGGTGGAGCCGCCGGTGCTGCTCTGGCCGGTGATGGCACCGGCGCCGTAGCCGAACAGGTCGACCTGGTCCGCGGCGGAGAAATTCCAGATCGTGTCGGTCCCGCC
>JAJZFF010000062.1 GCA_021805485.1 Pseudomonadota bacterium | reverse complement strand
GCTTTTCTGCGCATACATGTATTTCAGGCAGGCGCGCGTCGTCAGGAATGCGCCGTCGAGATGTATCGAGAGCAGCTTCTTCCAGTCGGAAAAGGGAAACTCGGGAAGCGGCCTGACGATCTGGATGCCGGCATTGCTCACCAGCACATCGATCCGGCCGAACCTTTCAGCGGCGGCGGCAACGCCGTCCTCCACCTGTTGCTCGTCGGTGACGTCCATCGAAACCGCCAGCGGCGCCGGCCCGAAGGTCGCGATGGCGCTTGCCGTCTTGCGTGCGGCGTCGAGATCGAGATCGGCGATCACGGCGTGGCCGCCTTCTCTGGCGAACTGTTCAGCGATGGCGCGGCCGATGCCGCTGGCGGCGCCGGTGATGATGCCGACCTTGCCGTCGAAACGGGCCATGGGAAAATCCTTTTCTCTTGAGGGGAATCCGGAGGGTCGATCAGGCAAGATAGTCGTGGACGACCTCGCCGAGATCGAGCGTCATGTCCGCGAGGATGTGGGAGGCGGCGACGACTTCGCGAACCGGCAGATCGGCGACCGGGGCGAGGGCGTGCGGATAGAGCGCGAGCGCGGCGGGACCGGTCCAGGCACCTTTCAGGACGATGTCGCTCATGTGATAGCGCACCAGTTCGCAGATGCGTGGCGAACCGTCGACATGCGGGATGATCTTGAGCAGGAAGTTCGGCTCATGCATCGAGGAGAGAACCGGATCGTGATCGAGCGTATGGTGCTTGTAGCCCATCGTGCCGGTGGCCACCCGGATTCGGCCGTAATCGAGCGTGCCAACCAGCGTGTCGATTTCGACTTCCAGGACCGGGCGCGCGAGTTTCTTCGGAAAGCCCCAGATCTCCCGTCCGCCGGCGATCGGCGGATGGTCGTTCAGGAACATCGAATGGACATAGACCCCAGGTTTGCCCTTGTAGCGAACCGGAATGACCTGGCCGGACTCCGTGTAGTCGCCGAAGCCGGTGCTGTCGGGCATGCGGATGAATTCGTATTTCACCACGTCATCGGCGAGTTCGAGCGGTTCGGGGACGATCTTCTCGAGCGCCGCGCGATCGGTGCGGTAGGTGATGATCATGTATTCGCGATTGACGAAGCGATAGGGTCCTTTCGGAAAGCCCGGGCTCGTCAGCGGCATCGCAAAGGCGGTTTCCCTGATCGTTGCTGCATCCATCGTGGCAATGCTCCTCGTCAAGATTCGGTTTTGGCGATGTCGAAGGTCCGCATGCCGAGTTCGTGCGGGTGTGGTTCGCGCCACGGTGCCGCGACCAGCGCGCGCGAGGCATCTTCGTGACCGTGGCGCCATCGTTCCGTGGCGGTGGTACGGTCGAACTGCACGTCCTTGTCGGCGCCCTGCGGATGCTCGGGGCGGTAGATCAAGTGTACGACATCGATCTGTGCCGGGCAGGAAAATTCTTGGAGATGCTTCGCGATCGGATCGTCGCGCAACTCGGGCGGCAGCTTTTCAAGGAAGGCGCAGACCCGGCGGCGCAGGTCCTGGCGGCGTTTCTCCGCGTCGGTGCCATAGCGCGTGCGGCTTGAATAGCGGATGTCCTTCTCGCGTTCGGCGACGCCATCGAGCGTTTTCGGCATCGGCCCACGGGCCGGAAACAGGTCCACCTGGAAGACCAGGCTATTCTCGCGCGGTTCGCAGCGCATCATGTATTCGAGCGGAGTGTTCGAGACGAGCCCGCCGTCCCAATAGGCTTCTCCATCGATTTCGACCGGCGGGAAGCCGGGCGGCAGGGCGCCGCTGGCCATGATGTGCTGCGGCGTGATCCGGCACTCGGCATTGTCGAAATAGATCATGTTGCCTGTACGAATCTGCACGGCGCCAACGGCAAGCCGCGTGGTGCCGCTATTGATCAGGTCGAAATCGACGAGTTCTTCGAGAGTCTGGCGCAGGTGGGCCGTATCGTAGAAGCTGAGCGGGTTTTCCGTAATGAAGTCGACCGGATGGCGGGGGCGGAAAAAGCCGGGTTGGCCGAACAGGACCGCGTTGAGCGCGCCGAGCTTCTTCTCGGCGGCGACGTGCAGGGACAGGGCGGGAGGAATGAAACCCGGCCGTGGGGTCGTGACGCGCTTCCAGAATTCGCGAAGCCGTTCGAGGCGGCGCTCCGGCGGATTGCCGACGATCAGGCTTGCATTGATCGCGCCGATCGAGACGCCGATGATCCAGTCGGGGTCGTAGGCGTGCTCCGCGAGTGCCTCGTAGGCGCCGGCTTGGTAGGCACCGAGCGCGCCGCCGCCCTGCAACAGAAGGACGTTCCGCAACCCCGTGGCGCAAGCCGGGGTGGCGGCGGAGGGCTGTCGGGATCTCCGCTTGTTCGTGACCGACATCGGGTAAGCCTTTCCATTGGAGCCTGGCAGGGTTCGGCAAGGCGGTGGCGACAGGCGAGGTGCGGCCAGGTTGAGCCCGCGCGGCAGGATCGATCCGGAACCGGTGACCCGCCATGCGAATGCCGACCCGCCGATATTGACTGCCCTGATTTTGTGCGCTGCGGTAGAGGTCGCGATGACGTGTCAATAACACGTCATCGTCAGAAGAGGCCGTCGGCGACCGGCCGATCGGAAAAATTGCCGATACTGCAAGGACAATCCAGAAACGCACTGGTTCCGGAGCCGGTGTTGTATCACCGTATCTTGAAGCAGCGGGCGTGAACCTGCGGCCGCGGATCCTGATGTCATGATCGGCAACGGGACGATACGATGCCCGGAGCGATCCGCATCACGCAGGTCTGGACTCGTCGCCATAGGCGAGACGGCGTCGGGAGAGGGCGGCCGCGAACAGGTCCCGGGCGATCTTCACGGGGCCGAGAAGCGTGCCATGCTCGATCACCACGGCCGCAGCGAAACGTGGCCTGTCGAGCGGCGCGTAGCCCACGAACAGCGCATTCGGCCGGTCCTGCCACGGCAGTTCGGCATCGTTGTAGTTTTCGGCTTCCATCTCGGCGCTTTCCCCGATGACCTGGGCCGTGCCCGTCTTGCCGGCCATCCTGGCGCCGCGGAGCGCGAGGCGGGCGCCCCAGGCGGTGCCGAGGGGCGTGTTGACCACCTCCGCCATACCCTGGCGGACCAGGGCCAGGTGACGATCCGAAAGGGAGAGCGTGGTTGCCGCCGGATGGGTTTGCTCGACCGCTCCGACCGTCCGGATGATTCGCGGGCGAACCGCCCGGCCGGTGCCGATGCGTGCCGCCATCACGGCGAGTGCGAGCGGCGTCAGGACGGTGTAGCCCTGACCGATCCCCTGAACCGCCGTATCGCCCTTGGTCCAGTCGATTTGCCGCTGTTTCGCCCATCGGCGCGTCGGGATGAAGCCTTCGGCGACATTCGGCAGGGCGAGCGCTTCGCGGCCCGTCAGGCCGAGATGCCGGGCCATCGCGGCCATCCGGTCGATTCCGGTGCGCATCGCGACGTGGTAGAAAAAAATGTCGCAACTCTGCTGCAGGGCCGAGGCGACGTCCATCGAGCCGTGGCCGGAGCGGAGCCAGCAATAGAAGATCCGGTTGCCGATCTTCATGTGTCCGGAACAGAAGAACCTTGTGTCGCCGGTGATCGCGCCGGCTTCGAGTGCGGCGAGGGCGACGGTCGGCTTGAAGGATGAGCCCGGGGCATAGAGTCCGCCGGTCGCACGGTCAGTAAGCGGATGATGCGCCGCCTTCGAGGTCCAGCGCCGCCAGACATGATCGGGCACACCGTCGTCGAACCAGGTCGGGTCGAACGAGGGCGCGCTGGCCATGGCGAGCAGGTCGCCTGTGCTGGTGTCGATCAGCACCGCGGCGCCGGGCCGCCCGTTCAGGGCGCCGGCAGCGGTGCGCTGCAATCCGGCATCGAGGGTGAGACCGACGGCGTGCCCCTCGCGCGCCGGGCGTCGCGTGATGACGCGAACGACGGCCCCGCCGGCGTCGACCTCATCCTCGACGATGCCGGGCGATCCGAAGAGCGCGGCATTGGCCGATTTTTCGATGCCGCTGCCGCCGACGCGCACACCAGGCAGGGCGAGAACCGGCTCGCGCCCCGCATCGGCGCTGTCCGGGCGGACGACGTAGCCCACCGGATGGGCGGTAAGCGGGCCGAGCGGGTAGAATCGCCGGAAGCCGCGATCGATGATGAGGCCGGGCAGCGATGGCCTGTGAACTTCGAGTCTGGCCATCTCGTCCCAGCCGAGATCCTTCTTGACGAGGATCGGCAGGAAATGGATCGGCCCGGTGGCGAGCTTCGCAAGCCGGGCGCGATCGGCCGGCGACAGCGACACGATCCGTTCCAGGCGCGCGATCGTGGCGGCAGGGTCAGACGCCGCCGTCATCAGGAACAGGGCCTGCCATTGCTGGCGATTGCCGGCCAGAATGACGCCGTTGCGGTCAGTGATCAGTCCGCGTTCCGGCGCGATCAGCCGTTCGCTCACCGCGTTCTTGCGGGCGAGCCGGCTGTAGCGGCTGTGATCGACGATCTCCATCTCGTAGAGTCGCGCGGTCAGCGCCGAGAACAGCGCGACCTGGCTGCCTCCGATGATCATGGCGCGCCGGGTGAAGACGGCACGCTGCTTCTTGTCGCGTTGCGCGTTCATGCGGGCGGTCTGCCTCGCGCCGCGGCCGGTGCCAAGACACGGTTCGATGATCGTTGCCGGTCTCACGCGGCTTTGACTCCCCGCGGCGTGAAACGGGGCGGTTCGCCATATGTGGCATGGCAGGGTTTCGCACCGGGCGGCCGGCGTGCAAGGGCATGTGACCTGGCGGGGGTCGTTCTGGCGGAAAGCCGCGGCGCTGCGTCCTGGCCACCGGGTCGTTGCCCGGATGGGGGCGCGCGACTGGCCAGATGGCGTCCTTGACGGCACGGCGGCTTGTCACTCTATGTTGACCGAGGCCCGGCGCGGGCGAACCGCACCGTCCCGCCCGCATTCACCGAGGAGACCCGTCATGAAGCCGAAGCACAGTGCCCTGTCGATGCTCACCCTGGCCGCCGCGCTCGCGCCGGCGCTGCCGCATGCGACGGCGGCGAAGGCGGCGAGCGGGATCGTTCTCGCCGCGGCCAATCCCTGCGCACCGCAGAATCCGTGCGCGCCGCAATCCGGCGCGACGAACGGGCAGACGAATTCGGGCAACCCTTGCGCTCCGCAGAACCCCTGCGCGCCGCAGAAATAGGCGTTTCGCCGCGGCGGCGGGCGCGCGCCGGATACGCCGCGGCAGCCCAGATCGCCGCCTGGGCGCGGGCCGGAACCAGCGCGCCCGCGCGGTTGCCCGGCACTGCCGAGGGGTTCGCCGAATGGGCGCAATATCCGCAGCCAGAGGCGTTGGATCCGGTGTCAGGCTGGCGGTTCTTCTACCATGCCCATGCGGTGCGTGAGCGGTTGCGCGCCGAGCATGGGCATTTCCACATCTTCACGCCGGGGCCGGCGGGCGGGATGGGCTTCACGCATCTGATCGGCATTTCGGTTGACGTGCAGGGCCTGCCGATCCGGCTGTTCACAACCAATCGCTGGGTGACTGACGAAGCCTGGCAACCAGCGGCGGCGATCGGACGACGCGTCTTGCGGCCGCGCCTGGCGGGGGCGTCGCCCGGCGATGTGGCGTGCTGGCTGGAAAATCTCGTTGTCCTGTTTGCACCGGACATCGTCGCGCTGCTGTACGCCCGGGATGCGCGGATGGGATCGGGGATCGGCCCTGGCGACCGGCGGTTCGAGGACCGCAGGCTACGGATACCGAGCCAGACGCGGGTTTCCCTCGCCGCCGCCCTGCGGCGTCTCGCCGCGGCATAGAAAACATTCATTTCCGCTACCGTGTTTTGCAGGACAATCGTTCTGCCCAAGGAGGCCTTGCCGACATCCCCATTTTCATTTTTCCGGAACTATTGACCGGCCTTTGGTAGGTCACAAAAATCGTCTCGAAAGTTTCAATTCGAACGATCACGCGGCCGGCGAGTCCGGCGCGCAATCCGGGCAAGATGGACCTCGAAGGAGGAAGGATGAAGGCGGGCGGTTTCGGAATGGCCGGCGCGATCGCTGCTGGCCGCAATGCCGGGAATGGCGCCTCGCCGGCGGTTGTCACACGGGGTGGGGCATGAGCCAGATTGCCGCGACCGGGCCGCGTCCGCCGCGAGCTCTGCTGGCCGCAGCGAGCGTCGTCATCGTCGGGCTTCTCGCGATGACCATGCCGGCTACCGGCGGCAGGCTGCCGGCGCTGGTTCTGATCGGTGCGGCAATGGGCATGACGCTGGCCCACGGCGGCTACGGTTTCGCCTATGGCTGGCGCGCGCTGGTCCTGCGCCGTGACGGCAGCGGGGCGATGGCCAATCTTCTCATGCTCGCGGCGGCGACGGTGCTGTTCGCCCCCATTCTGGCGCGGGGAGCGGTGTTCGGCCACGGCGTGGCCGGTGCGATCGCGCCAGCGGGCGTGCCGGTCGCGGTCGGTTCGTTTTTGTTCGGGGTGGGGATGCAGATGTCCGGCGCCTGTGCCTCGGGCTGCCTGTATGCGTCGGGCGGCGGCAATCTGCGCACGTTGCTCGCGTTGCTGTTCTTTTGCGCGGGAGCCTTCATCGCAACATTCCAGCTGCCCTGGTGGCTTTCCCTGCCTTCGCTTGGCGCGGTCTCGTTCGGTGGCATGATCGGCTGGGGCCCGGGCGCGGCCCTGCAGATCGTTGCGCTCGGCGGCCTTGCGCTGATACTGCGGCGGTTCGCGCCGCCGGCCTCGCCGATGATGCGCGCCTGGCTGCCGCAAGGGAGTGCCTGGTTCCGTGGCCCCTGGCCGCTCCCTTTCGCCGCGCTGATGCTGGCCGGGCTGAACTGGTTGACCCTCCTGATCGCCGGGCATCCCTGGTCGATCGTCTGGGGGTTCACGCTCTGGGGCGCGAAGGGGGCGAGCCTGCTCGGCTGGGTGCCGCCCGCGCACGGCTTCTGGAGCTGGCCGTTCCCGCACGCGGCGCTTTCCCACGGCATTCTGGCCGACGAGACGTCGGTGATGAATATCAGCATCGTTCTCGGTGCGCTGCTTGCAAGCGCGATCGGCGGACGGTTCAGCCTGACCGCGAAATTCGAGCCGCTGCCGTTGCTTTCCGCGGCGCTGGGCGGTCTTGCCATGGGTTATGGCGCGCGGCTCGCCTTCGGCTGCAATATTGGCAGCCTGTTCAGCGGCATCGCCTCGACTAGCCTGCACGGCTGGGAGTGGCTTGTTTTCGCGCTGCTCGGCACGCCCGTGGGCATCGCGCTCAGACGACGGTTCGGACTGCCGGACTGAATGGACATGCGGGCGGCCGGCGCAGGCCGGCGCCTCGCCAGGGATCAGGGAGATCATCATGAAACTGTCAGTCATTCCGGCATTCGGTCTTGCCGCGGCCGTTCTCGGCGGCACGGCCTTCGCCGCGAAGCCGGTGCCGCCGCTGGTGAGCGCGGATTGGGTCGCGGCCCATGCGTGCAAGCCAGGCGTCGTCATGCTCGACGTCCGCAATCCGATCGGCGGCGGCAACGTGCAGACCTATATGCACGGGCACGTGCCGTGCGCGGTCTACAGCAATTATGCGCAGAACGGCCTATGGCGGAAGGATGTCGACGGCGCGCCGGGGATGGTGCCGCCCGTCGCGGAGCTGGAGACCCTGATCGGCGGCCTCGGTATCGGCAACCGCACGCGCGTGGTCATCTACACGGCCGGGACGAGCGCCACCGACATGGCGAGCGCCGCGCGTGTGTTCTGGACCTTCAAGTATCTGGGCGACAACAATGTCTCCATCCTGAACGGCGGCTATGCCGGATATGTCGGGCGGGGCAGCACGCCGGCCCATCCGGTGCAGGCGGGCTTCGTCAAGCCGGTGGCGACACGCTTCGTGGCCCATGTCAGGCCGCGCCTGCTGGCGACGGAGGCCGAGGTGGAGCGGGCGATGAAGGCGCACGTTCCGCTGGTCGACGACCGGCCGTCGGCGCAATATCTCGGCGTGAACCTCGCGCCGGTGGATACGCGTCCGGGCACGATTCCCGGAGCGCGCAACCTTCCCGAAAGCTGGTTGACGGTGAACGATGGCGGCGTGTTCCGCACGCCGGCGGATCTTGCCGGGCTCTACAAGGCGGCAGGGGTGCCGATGGCGGGTCGGCAGATCAATTTCTGCAATACCGCGCACTGGGCGGCGCTCGGCTGGTTTGCCAGCTATGAGCTGCTCGGCAACAAGCAGGCGAAGCTCTACACGGGCTCGATGTCGCAATGGTCGCGCAACGCCGCGCTGCCCGTCGAGCGTCAGGTGCGCTGACCTCGGATGCGTTCTTGTGACACCGCCGTGGCCAGGCTTTGGCCGGGCCCCGGCGGTGTCAGCGCTGATCCTGGCAGCCGCAGGAGTTCCGGATCCTCAATTCCGGCGTGAGACGCACGATTTCGAATTGATCATCGGGCCGCGCGATGCGTCTCGTCAGCAGTTCCACCGCCTTCATGGCGATGTCCTCGAGTGGCTGTGCGAGTACTGTGAGCCGGGGGTTGAAGAGTTCGGCCCAGTCGAAATCATCGAACCCGACCAGAGCCATTCCCGCAGGCACCTCTATGCCGGCGTCGCGCAAGGCGTGCATGGCGCCGATCATCATCAGGTTGTTGGAGGCCACGATCGCGGTCGGCCGTGGGTCGAGCCGGAGCAGTTCGCGAACGGCGCGGCGTGCCGGTTCGTTTGCCGATTCTCCGCAACACACCAGGGCGGGATCGAACGGGATGCTGGCCTGATGCAGGGCGTCGCGATATCCTTCGAGCCGCTCGATCGATGTTGAAATTCCTGGAGCTCCCGCCACGAAGCCGATGCGGCGATGGCCGTGGCCGATCAGATGCGAGATGAGCTCGCGGCACGCGACGGTGTTCTCGACGCCGACCTGGTCGAACTCGCCTCGAACGATACGATCGACCAGCACCGACGGTATGCCCTTGCCCTTCAGGTAGTCGAGCGCCCGTCGGTCGGTTCCCGCGGTCGGCGCGAGAATGATGCCGTCCACCCGGCGCTGGTGCAACGCCTTGATGACCCGCAGTTCCTGGTCCGGATCGTCATGCGTGTCGGCCAAGAATATCATCAGGCCCCGCCTTGCGCATTCGGATTCGATCACACGGACCGTTTCCGCAAAATAATGATTTGTCAGGGCAGAGATCGCCACACCGATCGTTTTCGTCGACGCTCCCGCCAGGGCCTGCGCCAGCGAGTTCGGAACGTAGCCGGTCTTCCTGATGGCATCCCTTACAGCTTCGACCGTCGCGGGACGGACTTTTCTGGTGCCGTTGATGACATGCGAAACGGTTGATACCGAAACGCCTGCCCTGTGGGCAACATCTTCCATGGTGGCCAATTGCTCGACCCCTTACAGATCCGGCGACCGGTGATGTCGGTAAGCAGCCGACCGAGGAGATGGGAACGGGGCGACGTTCCCATACTGTCCGATCATGATGCGGCGAGTCACGAAATGGCCCCTCCTTCAGGTGCAGAGCGAACGCGCCGCAGGGTAAAGGGTGCGGAATTTTCGATATCGGTCGTCCAGATCCTCGCGACGGTCCGCTTGCGGCTCGAAGGTCTTTCTGACGGGCAGTGACATGTTCACCGGCTCGTCGATTCCGAGCGCGGCGAAACCGAGTTTCGCCGCGCCGATCCCCGCGCCGAGTTCGCTGCCTTCCAGCGTATGGAGTTCGCGTCCCAGCACGTTCGCCAGCAACTGTCCCCAGTAATCGCTTTTCGCTCCGCCGCCGACCAGAGAACAATGACGAATATCCGAACCTGACTCCTCCACCGAACCCATGGCATCCCGCAGGGCGAAGGCGACTCCTTCGAGAACGGCGTAGCCGAATGACGGCGCCGCGGTCTCGATGCCGACATTCATGAAGCCGCCGCGCACGTTCGGATCGTTGTGCGGGGTACGCTCGCCGGATAGATAGGGCAGAAACAGCGGGGTTGTCGGCGGAACCGGCCGTTCGAGTGGCAGTTCGGCGGCAACCCGATCAAGCAAAGCCTGTTCGCTCGGCATCGACAGCAGTTTCGATACCCAACGCAGCGAATTTGCGCCGCACAGGATGGCCCCCATCGCGTACCATCTCTCTGGCAGCGCGTGGCAGAAGCCGTGAACGCCGCCGGCAATGCGCGCCAGGGGGCGATCGGTGATCGACACGACGGCGGCACTGGTTCCCAGGGTGACAAACGAATCGCCCGGATGTGACGCGCCGATCCCGACCGCGGAGGCCGGATTGTCGGCGCCGCCGCCTGCGACCACGACCTTGCTGTCGAGGCCAAGCTCGCCGGCGGCGCTTCGGGTCAGGGTGCCGGTGGCGGCTGTTCCCTCGCACAGGCGGGGAAATTGCCGAGGTTCGAGATGGGTCGCGGCGATCATCGGCTCGAACCATGAGCGGCGATGCACATCAAGAAAGAGAGTGCCGGCGGCATCGGACATATCGGTGACGCGCTCGCCGGTCAGCCGGAGCCGGAGATAGTCCTTGGGCGACAGGAGGCAGTCGATCTTCCGGAATGATTCGATTTCGTGGCCATGCAGCCAAAGCAGCTTGGGTGCCGTGAGGCCGGCCATCGGAAGGCTGCCGGTCGCCTCGATGAACGAGGGATGATTTTCCGCCAGGAACGCCGCTTCGGCAGTGGAGCGCGCATCGTTCCACAAGATCACGGGGCGGATGCTTCGGTTATGCCGATCCAGAAGGACCGCTCCATGCATCTGTCCGGACAGCCCGATCGATCTGACCGCCTCATAAGCTTCGGGATACTGCCGGCGAAGTTCGCGCAGGGCCGTCATGCAGGCGATCCACCAATCCTCGGGATCCTGCTCGGCCCAGCCGGGGTGCGGATGCGATGTCGGCACGGCAGCCGACATGGTGCCGATGACCGCTCCGGATGAGGTCAGCAGGACCGCCTTGACGCCTGATGTCCCGAGGTCGATGCCAAGTGAGAGGGGGGAGGCGAAAGATCTCATTCTCGCAACTGCTCGATATTTCCAATGCTTGCCTGTCTCGCGCTGCGGCGCACGAGACTGCGCCGGAGGTCATGCGTGGAGGCGTTTGCTGTCAACTCATGCGGCCTGCTCCGTGCGGCACCGAAATCCAAAACGATCGCGTGTATGCGGCGAGCCCTGGCGGACGCGGGGGGATGATGCGCAACGGCACGATGCCGGCCCGCGAGTCGATCTTCTCCTGACCTGCCTACAAACACTACAGGGAGCGAAAGCGCTTGCGCAAGCGCTTTCGTTCATCTAATTTTTGGTCTTCGGGCAAATCTATGAGCCAAATTTGTCCGAAAAGTAGAATTGTTCAAAAACAGGAGGGAACGGGAATGAAGCTGGCAAAGCGGCTTTCGATAGTGGGCATGGCAATCGCCGGAACGATCGGCCTGGCCGGCCCGCACGCCGAGGCGGCGCAGACCTGCGCGAAGCCGAAATACGTGATCGGCATGTCGTTGATGACGCTGACCAATCCGTATTTCGAGACCATGGCGAAAACCGCCGCCAAGGATGCGGCCGCGGATTGCGCG
>JAJZFF010000676.1 GCA_021805485.1 Pseudomonadota bacterium | reverse complement strand
GTGTCTGCGAGGCCTGTTTCAGCACCACGGCGTTGCCGGCGAGCAGCGCGGGGACGACGCTGTTGACGGTGATCAGATAGGGATAGTTCCAGGCACCGATGACGAAGACGACGCCGAGCGGCTCGCGGGTGATGAACCGCTCGAAGCCGGCGACCGGCGCGGGCCGGACCGGCGCGAGCGACTCCGCGGCAAGCGAGATCATCATCCGCGCGCGCTCGGCGACACCGCGGATTTCTCCCGGCGTCTGGCTCACCGGCCTTCCCATCTGCGCGCTGATCTCGGCGGCGATCGCAGCACCATTGGCGGTGAAATGCGCGACGAAGCGCTCGCAGATCGCCATGCGCTCGGCGAGGCCGACGCGCCGCCAGGCCTTCTGCGCGGCGGCGGCCCGCTCCAGCGCCTGCTCGATCTCCGCCGGCCCGGCAAGGGCGCGGGCGGCGACCTCGGTGCCGTCGGCGGGGGAGAGGATGCGGTGAATCCGGGGATGCTCGGCCACGGCGGGAACTCCATTCTGCGCCCGCGCAGTCTGCCACGCCGCCGCGCGGCCCGGCAATGACATCAGAGCGCAGAATGGCGGGCCGGCCCGTCAGCCTTGCGGGACGAGCTTGTCCTGCGTGCGGGTTTCGAAATCCGAGGCGTCGTGCCGCTCGTGCAGCTGCTCGGCGGGGTCGCCGAAGGTGCGGTTGACCATGCGGCCGCGGCGGACGGCGGGACGCGCCAGGATCTGTTCGGCCCAGCGCACGACGTTGCGGTATTCATGCACCTGCAGGAATTCGGCCGCGTTGTAGAGCCAGCCCAGCACGAGCCCCCCATACCAGGGCCAGACGGCCATGTCGGCGATCGTGTATTCCGTGCCCGCGAGGTACTCCGCCTCGGCGAGCCGGCGGTCGAGCACGTCGAGCTGGCGCTTGGTTTCCATCGCGAAACGGTTGATCGGATATTCGAACTTCTCCGGCGCATAGGCGTAGAAATGGCCGAAGCCGCCGCCGAGATAGGGGGCGCTGCCCATCTGCCAGAACAGCCAGGAGAGGCATTCGGTTCGCGCATCGAGGTCCTTCGGCAGGAATTCGCCGAACTTCTCCGCGAGATAGAGCAGGATGGCGCCGGACTCGAACACCCGGCGGGGCTTGCCGCCGCCATGGTCGACCAGGGCGGGAATCTTGGAGTTCGGGTTGGCGGCGACGAAGCCGCTGCCGAACTGGTCGCCCTCGCCGATGCGGATCAGCCAGGCGTCGTATTCGGCGCCGGCATGGCCGCGGGCGAGCAGCTCCTCGAGCATGACGGTGACCTTCACCCCGTTCGGCGTCGC
Source organism: Pseudomonadota bacterium (assembly GCA_021805485.1). The sequence continues at coordinate 10,165 of JAJZFF010000676.1, read as the reverse complement.
GAGCGAATAGAGCTGGAGCGGATGCCGGCCGACCGGCAGTTCCTTCTCATGGGTGGGGCCGGCGATCGGGCGGTTGATGCTGGCGAAACGTCCGCCGCTGGGCTGCTCCCACGTCCAGATTTTCGGGGGTGTGTAGGCGGTCTCGCTCGTCATGGTCTGTCTCCACGTTTCAAATTCTGGAATCGTCAGCCCGGCGGGGCTGCGCCGATTGTGCCGGATGGCACGCGCGACGGGAGATGGGGCCAGGAGGCGCGTTTTTCAGGCCCCTGGCGCGGGGTCGATCAGGCGGGCACGGGCACCGGGTGCGGCCGCGCGGCACTGCGCCGGATCGCAGTGGGCGGCGCGTCCTGCGCCGTGCGGAAGCCCGCCGCCTGCGCGGCGAGCTTCGCGGTTTCCTCCTTCAGCGACACGGTGGCGGCCGCGGTCTGCTCGACCATGGCGGCGTTCTGCTGCACGGCCTGGTTCATCTGCCCGGCGGCGGCATTCACCTCGGCAAGGCTGCGCGCCTGGCGGTTGGCGGAGCCGGAAATCTCGGTGATGAGCTGTTCGAGCGCGACCACGTTCTGCGCGATCGTCTCCAGCGCGGCGCCGGTCTCGCCGACCAGGCGAACCCCGTCGCCCACCTGTTTCGAGGACCGGGCGATGAGTTCCTTGATCGATTTCGCGGCCTCGGCCGAGCGGTGGGCGAGGGCGCGCACCTCGGAGGCGACGACGGCGAAGCCCCGCCCGGCATCGCCGGCGCGCGCGGCCTCGACCCCGGCATTGAGCGCGAGCAGGTTGGTCTGGAACGCCACCTCGTCGATCAGGCCGATGATCTGGTCGATCTCGCGCGAGGAGGTTTCGATCTGCCGCATCGCGGCGACGGCGTTGGCGACGATATTGTGCGACCTGTCGGCGGCGGCGTTGGCCGTCTGGGCCGCGGTGTTCGCGCGCGCGGCGTTCTCCGCCGTGCTCTGCACGCCGGAGGTGATCTCGTTGAGCGCGGCACTGGTCTGTTCGAGGCTGGCGGCCTGCTGCTCGGTGCGGCGGGCGAGATCCTCGGCGGCGCGGGCGATCTCGTCGACGCCGTTGTTGATCTCGCCGGTGCTCTTGCGGACGCCCGAGAGACTGTCCGACAGGCGGCTGAGGGCGCCGTTGAAATCGTCGGCCAGGCGATGATAGTCCTCCGGCAGCCCTTCGGTGATGCGGTAGGACAGGTTGCCCTCGGCAAGCGCGGTAAGGGCGCGGCCGAGCGTATCCATTACCACGCGGTTGGTCGCGGCCGCCTTGTCCTCGGCCTCGCGGCGCCGGCGGTCGAGTTCCTCGAGATAGACGGCGATCGCGAGATCCATGTCGAGGAAGGTGGCCTTGACCAGCGCGCCGAGATCGGCGGCCGGGCTGGTTTCGGCGTCGCGGCGGAACAGGGGGCGCCGTTTCGGTTTCCGCGAATCGAGCACGCCGGCGATGATCTGTTCGAGGATGAGCGCGTAACCGGCGATATACCAGCGCGGCTCGAGCCCGATCCTGGCGTGCACCTCGCCGACGCGGGTGACGGCGTCGACATAGTCGGTGTCGAACCGCGCCTCGGCGATGCGGGTCCAGTGGCCGGCCTGGCGGGATCGGGCCGTGCCGATCGAGGCGTCGGTGGCGAAGAAGGCACGGGCTTCCGGGCTGCGGCGGATGCGCTCGTAGAAATCCGCGAGTGCGGCCGGCACCGCCTGCGCAAGCACCGGCTGCATGTCCCGCAGACGGCCCCTGACCTGTTCGTCGAGCCCGATGAATTCCAGTCGCTGCGCGAACGTTTCCCGGCAAGTGTTCATCGTGGTTGACCCATTCTGTTGAATGCAAATATCTATGTTTTCGAATAATTAAGAGCCGCCTAACGTTACAATTTTAATTTCGATTATTGAGATACTGCATTCGACCAGGCTTGATCTGCACGGCAGGCGAATGTTCGAATTCCGGAAAACGAACATTGAAGCCGAGGATCGGGATGTTCGTTTCGGGCGGCTGGCATTCGGCGGCCCGCTGCGCGACAAAGGCTACCGCGGAAGGGAGACACAGATGACCATGACGATGAGCACCAATTCGGACCTGCAGCGGGCGCGCCGGTGATGGACGGCGCCTCGCCCCGCGCGGGAAGCCGCCGACAGGCCGAGATCATGAGCCTGTTGCAGGAAGCCGGGCGGGTCTCGGTCGAGGATCTGGCGGCGCGCTTCGGCGTGACGCCGCAGACGATCCGGCGCGATCTCAACGAATTGTGCGAGGTCCACCGCCTGACCCGGGTGCATGGTGGCGCGATGATCGCCTCCAGCGTCGCCAATCTCGCCTATGACGCGCGCAAGCTCGTGGCGCAGCCGGTCAAGCAGCTGATCGGCGAGGCGGCGGCGCGGCTGATCCCGGACAATTCCTCCCTGCTGATCAATCTCGGCACCACCACCGAGGAGGTCGCCCGCGCGCTCGCGCAACACAGCGGCCTGCTCGTCATCACCAACAACCTGCATGTGGCGGCGGAGCTGTATCGCCTGCCCGGCGTCGAGCTCATCATGGCGGGCGGCACGGTGCGCCGGGCCGATGGCGGCATCGTCGGCGCGACGACGGTGGAGCAGATCCGCCAGTTCCGCGCCGATTTCGCGGTGATCGGCACCTCGGCGATCGACCGCGACGGCACGCTCCTCGATTTCGACAGCCGCGAGGTGCAGGTCTCCCGCGCAATCATCGAATGCGCCAGGCGGGTCATGCTGGTGGCCGACAGCAGCAAGTTCACCCGCTCCGCGCCGGTGCGGATCGCGCATCTGAAGGATGTCGACGTGCTGGTGACCGACCGGCTGCGCACGCCCGAAAGCCGCGAACTCTGCGAACGTCTCGGCATCGAGGTGGTGGAAACGGCGGGGGAGGAAGACGCCGACACGGCCGACTGAGTCGGTCGATATTCGTTTCATATTTCGTTTTGAGTGTTGACGCCCGGTTTTTGTTCGTATTAACGTTCGCTTCGACAAGCGATCGAATACGAAACGCAAACGCGGGAGGTTTGCCTGATGGCGTCCGCAACGGACACTTCAGTGGTCCACGACATCGCGATCATCGGCGGTGGCATCAATGGCTGCGGCATCGCGCGCGATGCGGCGGGGCGCGGCTGGTCGGTCTTTCTCTGCGAGGCGGGCGATCTCGGCGGCGCCACCTCGGCGGCCTCGACCAAATTGATCCATGGCGGCCTGCGCTATCTCGAATATTACGAGTTCCGGCTGGTGCGCGAGGCGCTGATGGAGCGCGAGGTGCTGTGGGGCATCGCGCCGCACATCATCTGGCCGTTGCGCTTCGTGCTGCCGCACCACAAGGGGTTGCGCCCGGCCTGGATGCTGCGGCTCGGCCTCTTTCTCTACGATCATCTCGGCGGGCGGAAGAAACTGCCGCCGACGCGCGTGGTGCGGTTGCGGCGCGATCCCGCCGGCCGCCCGCTCGATCCGCGCTTTGTCCGCGCCTACGAATATTCGGATTGCTGGGTGGAGGATTCGCGCCTCGTCGTGCTGAACGCGCGCGATGCGGCGGATCGGGGCGCGGTGATCGAGCCGCGCACCCGCTGCATCAGCGGCGCGCGCGAGGGCGGGCTGTGGACCCTCACCGTGCGCGACGAGCGCAGCGGCGAAACCCGCACGGTGCGCGCCCGCGCCCTGGTGAACGCCGCCGGGCCCTGGGTCGCCGAGGTGCTGCAGAAGGTGCTGCGGGCGAACACGCCGGCCTCGGTGCGCGCCGTCCAGGGCAGCCACATCGTCGTTCCCCGGCTCTACCCCGAGGATCATTGCTACATCTTCCAGAACGCCGATGGCCGCATCTTCTTCGTCATCCCCTATGAGCGGGATTTCACCCTGATCGGCACCACCGACCGCGACTATCAGGGCGACCCTGCCGAGGTGCGCGCCTCGGCTGACGAGATCGCCTATCTCTGCGAATCCGCCAGCGCCTATTTCACGAAGCCGGTCACGCCGGCAGATGTCGTCTGGGCCTATTCCGGCGTCCGCCCGCTCTATGACGACGGCGCCTCGAAAGCCCAGGCCGCCACGCGCGACTACGTGCTGGAGATGGACGCGCCGGCCGATGGCCCCGCCCTGCTCTCGGTCTTTGGCGGCAAGATCACGACCTACCGCCGCCTGGCCGAATCGGTGCTCGGCAAGCTCGCGCCGCACCTGCCGCCCGCCACCGCGCGGAAGCAGGGCTGGACCGGCGACGAGCCCCTGCCCGGCGGCGATTTCCCGACCGACGGGTTCGACGCCCAGGTGGCGGCGCTGTTGCGCGACTATCCGTTCCTCGCGCCGGCCACCGCGGCGCGGCTGGTCAGGGCCTATGGCACCCGCGCGCGCGTCCTGCTCGGCGATGCGCGGCGGGCGGAGGATCTCGGCGCCATCTTCGGCGCCGACCTGACCGAGGCGGAACTGCGTTACCTGCACGCCCACGAATTCGCGCTGACCGCGGAGGACGTGGTGTGGCACCGCAGCAAGTTCGGCCTGCGGCTGAGCGATGCCGAGATCGCCGCTGTCGAGCGGTTCATGCAGACCCTCGCCGCACAGGACGCCCACGCATGATGCGCGAGGCGCAACAGAAATTCCGGAGTCCGGCGGAATCCGGCGCCCGCCGCGCCAGGGGCGCGCCGGAGCCGGCTGCACTGCTACCCGGACGTTAGTTCACATCGTTGCCAGCAAAGGGAGGAATAAAATGTCGCGTTATGTAGGGGCCATAGACCAGGGCACGACGAGCTCGCGCTTCATCGTGTTCGACAAGGGCGGGAACATCGTTTCCGTCGCCCAGAAGGAGCACCGGCAGATCTATCCGAAGCCGGGCTGGGTCGAGCACGACCCGATGGAGATTCTCTCCAACACCAACGAGGTCATCGGCGCCGCCCTCGCGCGGGCAAACCTCACCGCGTCCGACCTCGCCGCCGGCGGGAGCACCAACCAGCGCGAAACCACGGTGGTGTGGGACCGCAAGACCGGCCAGCCGCTCTGCAACGCGCTGGTCTGGATGGACACCCGCACCGACCAGCTCGTCCAGCAGTTCACCCGCGATGGCGGGCAGGACCGCTTCCGCGCCAAGACCGGCCTGCCGCTGGCCACCTATTTCGCCGGGCTGAAGCTGCGCTGGATTCTCGACAATGTCGAAGGTGCGAAGGCCAAGGCCGAGGCGGGCGACGCGCTGTTCGGCACCGTCGATTCCTGGCTGACCTGGAACCTGACGGGTGGCGTGAATGGCGGCCACCACGTGACCGACGTGACCAACGCGAGCCGCACCATGCTGATCGACCTCGCGACCTGCGCCTGGGATGACGACATGCTGAACGCGTTCGGCATTCCGCGCGCCTGCCTGCCGAAGATCGTGCCGTCCTCCGCCGTCTATGGCGAAATCCGCACCGCCCCGCTGCAAGGCACGAAACTCGCCGGCATGCTGGGCGACCAGCAGGCCGCCCTGGTCGGACAGACCTGCTTCGCCCCCGGCGAGGCGAAGAACACCTATGGCACCGGCTCGTTCCTGCTGATGAACACCGGCACCGAGCCCGTGCAGTCCAAGGCCGGGCTGCTTACCACGCTCGCCTACCAGCTCGGCGACGAGAAGCCGCGCTACGCTCTGGAGGGAGCGATCGCCATCACCGGCGCGCTGGTGCAGTGGCTGCGCGACAACCTGAAACTGTTCGACGTCGCCCCGCAGATCGAGCCGCTCGCCCGCAGCGTCGAGGACAATGGCGATGTGTATATCGTGCCCGCGTTCTCCGGGCTCTACGCGCCCTACTGGAAGGACGACGCCCGCGGCGTCATCGCCGGGCTGACGCGCTATGCGACCCGCGCCCACCTCGCCCGCGCCGCCCTCGAATCCACCGCCTACCAGGTGCGCGACGTCGTCGAGGCGATGCAGGAGGATTCCGGCATCCGGCTCGCGGCGCTGAAGACCGATGGCGGCATGGTCGCCAACGAATTGCTGATGCAGTTCCAGGCCGACATCCTGAACGCCCCGGTGGTCCGCCCGAAAATGACCGAGACCACCGCGCTGGGTGCCGCCTACGCCGCCGGCCTCGCCGTCGGCTACTGGGCGAATCTTGAGGATCTGCGCGCCAACTGGGGCGTGGACAAGACCTGGGAGCCGTCAATGCCCGCCGAGACGCGCGAAAAATACTATCGCTCATGGAAGAAGGCCGTGCAGCGTTCCTTCGCCTGGGTCGATTGACGAAAAACACGAGGAAACGAGACAATGTCAAACACTGCCGAATACGCTCCCGATTCGCAAAGATCGGTCTCTGACCGCAGGATGCTGGGTGTTAAGGTCGGCTGGCGGGCCCAGTCGATCTTTTCCGAAATGCTCGCTGAGTTTCTTGGCTGCGTCGTTCTGATTGCCTTCGGAGCCGGTGTGGTCGCCGTGGCGGTCGTCGGATTGACCGAGTCCGGTCGCACCGCCGTGATCTTCAACGGCGCCGGAGGGTGGCTGCTGATCACCTGGGGATGGGCCTTCGCAGTCACCATGGCAATCTATGTCGCCGGTGGGGTTACCGGCGCGCATCTCAATCCCGCCGTCAGCCTCGCCTTTGCGGTCAAGGGTGACTTCCCGTGGCGCAAGGTCGTGCCGTACTGGGTTGCGCAGGTCGCGGGCTGTTTCGTCGGAGCGGCCTTAGTCTATCTGGACTATTTCCGTGCCATCGATGCTTGGAATGCCGCGCATCACGTTGCCTCTTATGCGGCCCCCGGCGGACTGACGACGTTCAGCATCTTCGCAACCTTCCCGGCATCCTATCTCGGCGGACATATGGACCTCGCCCTGATTGACCAAATCATCGGAACTTTCTTCCTGCTGCTCTTCGTGCTGGCGATATCCGACAATCTGAATCTGAGCCCGACTTCCAATATGGGACCCCTGATGGTGGGCCTCGCAGTCGCAGCGATCGGGATGTCATATGGCGTTGATGCCGGTTATGCAATCAATCCTGCGCGAGACTTCGGCCCGCGCCTGTTCACCTGGGTCATGGGGTGGGGGAAGAATGCGTTTCCAGGCCCGCATGGCTATTGGTGGGTGCCGATCATCGGGCCGATGATCGGTGGTGTTTTGGCCGTTTATGTCTATAAATGGTTCATCAGCCTTACCTTGGTCGAACGGGCCAAGTTGCTCGAAAATCAGCAACCGCACCCACAGATGCAAGGCATGGGTTATAGCCTGGAGAAGCTCCAAGCTGCACTCGACGAGGCCAAGCAGCTTCACACGCCTTAAGTCTGACGGACCATCTCCTACAAGGGCCGATCTGTCCAGTCGGCCCTTATTCGTGGACCGCCAAGCTCACTCACACGCCGTTGATAGCGTGGGCATGGCGCGCGCGGTGCTCATGATCACGGCCTTTCCAGATGTCAGCAAAACTGCCGTCATCGATAGGCACGCCGAAGCGGCGTTCATCGCAAGTAATGTTTGTCCCTCGTTGGACTCGCGTGAATTGCGCCCGCCCGGAGCAAACCTCCGGGCGGGTTTTTCACATCGCCTCGGCGATGACGGGAATGGATTTCGCCGCCGGCGTCAGCGCAAGCTCGTCGTGGTGGTAAAGCGGCAGCAGCGGGTTGGCTTCGGGATAGTAGGCGCCGATCGACCCTTTCGGAATATTGTAGGGCAGGGCGGTGAGATTCCCGACCGACCGGTCCACGCCATCCTCCGAGACGGTTCGCAGCCGGATCCTGTCGCCCGCGGCGATGCCGCGTTCGGCCATGTCCTGCTCGTTCATGAAGGCCACCATCCGGTCGCCCTTCACGCCGCGATAGCGGTCGTCCAGGCTGTAGATCGTGGTGTTGTACTGGTCATGGCTGCGAAGCGTGGCAAGGCGCAGCGTGCCGGGATTCCGCTCCCGCGCCGGATCTTCCGCCACGCCGCGGAAGACGAGAAAATTCGCCCGGCCCGTATCCGTCTTCCACACCCGCTCGCTGGCCGGGTTGTAGAGGCGGAAGCCGCCGGGCTGGCGGAGGCGTTCGTTGAAATCATGGAACAGATCGGGATAGACCGCCTCGATATCGTCGCGGATGCGGGCATAGTCCGCGACATAGCCATCCCAGTCGATCCGGGGGGGCCGGCCGCCGAGGATCGCCTTCGCCATGCCGCAGACGATCGCGACCTCCGAGCGCAGCTGCGGGCTCGCCGGCTCCAGCAGGCCGCCGGAGGCATGGACCATGCTCATCGAGTCCTCGATCGTCACCGATTGCAGGACGCCGTTCTGCGGGTCGAGCTCGGAGCGGGCGAGGCAGGGCAGGATCAGCGCGTCCTGCCCGTGCACGACATGGCCGCGATTGAGCTTGGTCGCCACGCTGACGGTCAGGCCGATGCGGCGCATCGCGGCATCGGCCAGCGGCGTGTCCGGCACGGCGGCGGCGAAATTGCCGCCCATGCCGATGAAGACGCGAACGTCGCCGCGCAGCATGGCCTCGAGCGCGGTGACGACATTATGGCCATGTTCGCGCGGCGGCTCGAAGTTGAAGACCTTGCCGAGACGGTCGAGATACGCCGCCGAGGGCTGGTCGTCGATGCCGACGGTGCGGTCGCCCTGCACGTTGGAATGGCCACGCACCGGCGAGATGCCCGTCCCCGGCCGGCCGATATTGCCGCGCAGCAGCAGCAGGTTCACGCATTGCTGGATGTTCTGCGAGCCGTGACGGTGCTGGGTGATTCCCATGCCGTACATCAGGATGACGTTCCTTGACGCCGCGTAGATGTCGGCGATCTGCTGCAGGGTCTCCCGCGAGAGGCCGGACGTCTCGAGAATGGCGTCCCAGGCCGTGGCGTCGAGATCGGCAACGAAAGCGTCGAATCCGCTGGTGTGGGCCGCAATGAAGTCGTGATCGAGAACCGGGGTGCGGCCGTTCGCCCGAGCGTCGCGGTCGGCCTCGACCAGCAGCTTCATCACGCCTTTCAACGCCGCAACGTCACCGCCGACTTTCACCTGGCAATACAGATGGGCGATGCGCTGGCCGCGATTGGTGAGTATGTCGCCCGCGTCCTTCGGGTCGGCAAAGCGTTCGAGCGCGCGCTCGCGCAGCGGGTTGAGCACAACGATGCGCGCGCCGCGCCTTGCCGCGTCGCGCAGCGTGCCCATCGCCCGCGGGGAATTGGTGCCGGGGTTCTGGCCGATCGAGAGGATCATGTCGGCGTGTTCGAAATCCTCGAGGGTCGAGGTGCCCTTGCCGATGCCGATCGACTGCGGCAGGCCGCGGCTGGTGGGCTCGTGGCACATGTTCGAGCAATCGGGGAAGTTGTTGGTGCCGATCAGGCGGCCGAGCAGGGCGAAGAGGAACGCGGCCTCGTTCGAGGTGCGGCCGGAGACGTAGAACTCCGCCTGGTCGGGGTGGTCCATCGCGGCGATGTGACGGGCGATCATGGCGAAGGCGTCGTCCCAGGCGATGGGGACGTACCGGTCGGTCGCGGGGTCGTATCGCATCGGCTCGGTCAGTCGGCCCTGGCTTTCCAGCCAGTGGTCGGACTGCTTCGCGAGATCGGCGAGGGTGTTTTGCGCGAAGAAATCGCGGGTGACGCGGCGGTCGGTCACTTCCCAGGCGACCGCTTTTGCGCCGTTCTCGCAGAATTCGAAGGAGGAGGTGTGGCGCGGGTCGGGCCAGGCGCAGCCGGGGCAGTCGAAGCCTTCGGGCTGGTTGGTGGCGAGCAGGGCGCGGCTGCCGCGGGCGACGGCACTTTGCTGGCGCAGCGCGCGGGCGGTGGCGGCGAGCGCGCCCCAGCCTCCGGCGGGAGCATCGTAGGGGGCGAAGATATCGTCGGGATTGGCCATCCTGTCCTCCTTCCGTGGCCCGATTCACATGGAGGGCGGAGGTGGCGATGCAACCGGCGGCGGAACACGATCCGCCTCGGCAACAATGGCGTCGGCCTCAGCCGAACAGGCGGCCCGAGCTGGGAACGAGGCGGAGTCGGAGCCAGTCGTGCAGGGCCTCGCCGCTCATCGGCATCGCGAACAGGCTGCCCTGTCCCTCCTCGAAGCCGAGTTCGATCAGGCTGACGCGGTGATGATCGGTTTCCATGCCCTCGGCGGTGATGGTGAGGGCGACATCGCGCGCCATGCGGCCGATATGGAAGAGAATGGTCCGCCGGCGGGGATCATCCATCGCGTCCTTGATCAGGGAACGGTCGATCTTCAGCCGGTCGAAGCGGAAATAGTACAGGGTCGAAATCG
>JAJZFF010000173.1 GCA_021805485.1 Pseudomonadota bacterium | reverse complement strand
GAGGAAGATCAGGATCGCGCCAACCTGGTTGGAGAAGTGGAACGGATCCGGCGGGTGCTGGTAACGCAGCAGGCTGTGAAGCAGCAGGATCGGTGCCGGTGGGATCAGGCGGCAGAGCAGGATGCCGGCGGCCAGGGCGAGGATCGCGAGGCCCTGCCGCAGGCGCCCGGGGCGTGATGGCCGGCGCAGACCGGCAAGTGCGTAGCCGAGGGCGAAGAGGAACCACTGGCTCGCCCCGAGCCAGAGGGCGAGCCCCGCGATGACGTAGGGCAGCAGCGCGCGCCTGCGGCGTTCGACATAGCTGAGGCCGAGGCAGAGCACCGATCCGGACAGCTCGACATTGAGCGTCCAGGTCGGCGGATCGAAGGCGTGCAGGAGGTTTGGCATGGGGATGAGATGGCGGAGGAACGGGAAACCGTTCGCCCCGGCGTAGCCGGTGAGCACGCTGTTCAGGACGGCGTCGCGAAGAACCGGGCCGGCGGCGGGCGGGGTTGCAAGCAGGATGCCCAACCAGTGGGTTGACCCCGAGATCGCGGCGGCATGCAGATGCGCCTGGTCATCCAGCGACAGCAGCCAGCCGGCGAACAGCACGGCCGCCGCCGCGGGCAGGCCGAGGCGCACAAGGCGGCGCCAGAGACCGGACGCGAAACCATCGATCCGGGCGAAGGCCCGCCGCAGCACGTAACCGCTGAGCAGGAAGAAGATGTAAACGGCGCTGTAGCCGTTGATCAGGAACACGGCGGGAGAGCGGGCGATGGCGGCCTGCCAGCCATGGGAGGCGAGGAGGTCGGCAGGGCCGATGCCGGCCATCGCGAGGACCGGCAGAAACGCGCTCACATAGTGCAGAAAGACGACCTGGAGGGCGGCAAGGCCGCGCAGACCGTCAAGAAAAGCTACCCGTTCGGATTTCAGTGTCCGGTCCATCGAATTTATCAATGAATCGGAGATTCCATTATTGAATTTTGTTGTCAATTTGAAAATAAATGCGTTGGCGAGAGTGCATAAATACCTCAAAACGTATTTATGACTTTAGAATAAAGGTATTTTTTTAAATTATTCTGTAATATTAGAACGGTGCACCGTTCGACCGCGTTGATGCCGGCAGGTGGCGGGTGTCGGATCTGCTCTTGATATCCGATCCGGTGCGGCAGGATGGAGCGCGATCGCCGGCCGCCGGCATGATCCGTCCCGCACGGCATCCCGTCGCGGCATTGAAACGATAATCAAACGGCATTGGATTCATCGAGGTGCTGCCGGCATTTTTCAGGAGCCGCACGCGGCGCCGCGAGAACGGCGGTTGCGGGAGACGGCGGGGACGATCCGCTTCGCGGATCCGACAAGGAGGACACCATGAAGACACTCATTCTGCTCGGCGCCCTTGCCCTGGCCGGGACGGGCACGGCATTCGCGCAACAGGGCAACGCGGGCACGCGCCTGACGCCGCAGCAGGCGACGACGATGAAGGCGGACCTGACCCAGGCGCAGGCGCTGGTCGCCAAGATCAACCGGAGTTACCACACCGACTTCGCCATCGCGCCGAAGATGGAGCACGAGGCGATGATGCACATGGCGCGCGCCGAGATGGAAATGGCGAAGGCGATCATGGACCTGCAGATCAACTTCAACCCGAGCCCGCTCGGCGGTTTTTCGGGCGGCAACTGAACGGAAGGCGCCTCGGCGGCAAGGCATGAAAATGGCCGGAGCGCGATGCGCTCCGGCCGTGTCGCAGGCGCGAAGGGGCTTACTTCTTCGGCAGGGCGAAGATCGCCACCGCATCGCCATACGGGTAGCTGAGCTGGAAGTTGCCGCCGGCGGCCACCGCGACGTATTCGCGGCCGTTCACCGAATAGGCGATCGGCGGCGCGTTCACGCCGGCGCCGAGATTGAAGCGCCACAGGCGCTTGCCGGTCTTGGCGTCCATCGCGTCGAACCAGCCATTGCCCTCGCCGGTGAAGACCAGGTTGCCGGCCGTGGCCAGCACGCCGCCCATCATCGGCTGCGGCACCGTGTCGTTCCAGCGGATCTTGCCGGTGTCGACGTCGATCGCCGTCAGCGTGCCGTCCTGGATGCCGTGATCGACATTCTTGAACGTGCTGCCGAGGCGGATCTGGCCGGGGATGGCCGGGCTGCTCTTCTCGTTGGTGAAGGTCATGAGCTGGTTCATGCCCATCACGTAGACCTCGCGGGTGATCGGCGAGAAGGCCGGGGGCGACCACTCGGCGCCACCATTCGCGCCCGGCAGCATCTGCACGCCCTTCGGCGTCGGCTGCGCGAACATGTTCTCCTGCTTGTCGAAGGGCTGCGACTTGCGGATCAGCTTGCCGGTCTCGCGGTTGACGATGTAGTACCAGGCGGTCTTGCCGGCCTCGCCGACGGCGGGAACCATCTTGCCGTGGTCCTTCACGTCGATCAGCATCGCGTTGCTGACGGCGTCATAGTCCCACACGTCGTGCTTCACTTCCTGGTAGTACCAGACGAGCTTGCCGGTGTGGATGTTCAGCGCGACGATCGAGTCGGTGTAGCGGTTGTCGCCCTTGCGCGCCGAGCCGTTGAGGTCGGGGTTCGGGTTGCCGGTCGCGAAGATCAGCAGGCCGCGCTTCGGATCGACGGTCGGCGTGGTCCAG
>JAJZFF010000397.1 GCA_021805485.1 Pseudomonadota bacterium | reverse complement strand
TTGAGCGCGTAGGCCATGTTGTCCTTGGTGAAGAATTTCAGCGCGGCGCCGCCGACCTTGACCGTCACGTCCTGCTTCTTGGCGTAGGTGACGCCCTGGCTGAGCGAGATCTCGTCGCGGAACGTCGCGCGTTCGGCCACGGTGAGCATCGCCGGCGCGGTCTTCGACCCCTTCTCCGGCTTGGCCGTGGCGAAGGCGTAGCAGACCATGTCCGGGCCGGTGCCGTAGGTCGCCGCCGTCCAGGCCTTGAACGTGCCGAGCGGCTTCGGCTGGTCGGCGGCCCTGGCCGCGAGGGGCGCGACGAGCGGCAGGGCGATCGCGGCGCCGAAAAGGTATGCGGTGGATTTTTTCATGAGCACGAGCCTTACGCCGGCACCCGGCCGGCCGCAAGCGGCGAGACGCGGCCGGCGGGCCGCGAACGGCCCGGCCGGCCGAAGCACGCCGGTCAGTGATGGTCGTAGCGGATGCCGATATCGACCTGGCGCAGCGCCTCGTTCACCGCCCGGAGCGCTGCGATGCGATGCCCGCCCTTGTCGCGGTCGGCGATCTGCAACTGGTGGCGCGCGGCGAGCAGCGCCCGGCGCGCCTGCATCATGTGCCCCTGATATTCGGCCTGGGCGACACCGCCGGCAAGACCGCCGGCGATCAGCGCGCCGCCCAGGATCGCCGCGAATTGCTTGCGCGAAATGTTCATCACGTCGGAACTCCCCATGGTTGACGAGAGTGCTACAAGAGGCGACGAAGATGACCGGATCGCGGCGGTCCTGTGACATTCCGGTGAATTCTTGCCGGCGCGTTCTGGCCGGTGAACGCCGGCCAGTGAGCCCGGGCGCCGCGCCGGCCCCGACACCACGGAGGTTCCAGAGGGATGCGCCACCGCCGCACCGCCGCCACGACCCGCCTCGCGGCCCTGCTGCTCGCCTGCGGCGCCCTCGCCGGCTGCGCCGGCGGCGGCCAGACCGCCTATTACCGCAAGAACCCGCACGCGCTGATGCGCCAGGTGGTCCGCTGCGAGAACAATGGCGGCGCGCTGGCCAACACCCCGCATTGCCGCGAGGTGCTGCGCATCAACAACAGCCTATTCTGAGGCGCCGCCGAACCGCGCGATCAGCGACGAGGTGTCCCAGCGCCGCCCGCCCATCTGCTGCACATCGGCATAGAACTGGTCGACCAGCGCGGTGAGCGGCAGCCGCGCCCCGGTTTCCTTCGCCTGGGCGAGGCAGATGCCGAGGTCCTTGCGCATCCAGTCCACCGCGAAGCCGAAATCGAATTTTTTCTCCGTCATCGTCTTCCAGCGGTTTTCCATCTGCCAGCTCTGCGCCGCCCCTTTCGAGATCGCGCCGATCACCTTCGCCACGTCGAGCCCGGCGGCCTCGGCGAAATGCAGCCCCTCGGCCAGGCCCTGGACGACGCCGGCGATGCAGATCTGGTTGACCATCTTGGCGAGCTGCCCCGCCCCGTGCGGGCCGATATGGCTGATATTGGCGCCGTAGCAGCCGACCACCGGCTTCGCCCGGTCGAAATCGGCCGCCTCGCCGCCCATCATCACCGTGAGCTTGCCGTTCTCGGCCCCGGCCTGGCCGCCGGACACCGGCCCGTCCATCACGCCGAAGCGCCCGCCGGCGGCTTCCGCCAGCTCGCGCGCCACCGTGGCCGAGGCGGTGGTGTGATCGACGAACAGCGCGCCCTCCTTCATGCCGGCGAAGGCGCCGTCCGGCCCGATCGTCACGGCGCGGAGATCGTCGTCGTTGCCGACACAGCAGAACACGAAATCGGCCCCCGCCGCCGCCTCGCGCGGGGTCGGCGCCGCCGTGCCCTTGTGCTGCTTCGCCCAGGCCTCGGCCTTGGCGTGGGTGCGGTTGTAGACCGTCACCTCGTGCCCGCCGGCGGCCAGATGCCCCGCCATCGGATAGCCCATCACCCCAAGCCCGATGAACGCCACCTTCGCCATTTTTTTGCTCCTCTCTGCTGAAATCCGCCGGATCAGCCGGCCGCGCCCGCTTCGATCAGCCGGTCGATCTCGGCGGCCGGATAGCCCAGCTCCGCCAGCACGTCCCGCGTGTCCGCGCCGGGCGCCGGCACGTCGCGCCGCGCCGTGCCGCGCGCCCCGTCCATGCTGATCGGCAGGCCCGGCAGGCCGATTTTCCGCCCATCCGGCAGGCTGACCTCGACCAGCCCGCCCGACTCCCGCAGATGCGGGTCGGCGAACAGGTCCGCCGGCTTCGCGATCGGCGCGAAGGGCAGGCCGAGCCGCTCGCAGCGGGCGACCAGTTCGGCCGCGCCGAACCGCGCGAAGGCGGCGGCGATCACCGGCAGGGTGCGCGGTCGCGCCGCCCGCCGCTCGGCCTGGGTCGCCAGCGCCGGATCATCGGCCAGCGCGGCGAGCCCGAACTCGGCGCACAGCACCTTCCACTGCGTGTCGGTGACGACGCCGATGAAGATCTGCTCGCCGTCCTTCGTGTTGAAGATGTCATAGACCGGCCAGGCGACGTCGCGCGCGCTCATCGGCGGCGGCTCGACGCCGGTGATGGCCGCCTGCGCCATGTGCTGCGCCATCAGCATCGCGACGCTCTCGAACAGGCCGGACTGCACGTGCTGGCCGCGCCCGGTCCGCTCCCGCTCGGCGAG
>JAJZFF010000210.1 GCA_021805485.1 Pseudomonadota bacterium | reverse complement strand
CCCGGCTCGGGGCGCACGGTCAGGCGGGCCCGCTACCTGCCCTGGTGTCCTGCCCCTGAAATTCGTGGGTCAATTCCAGGGACAAGCAGGCCGCCAAACCGTCGTTTTTTCTGGTGTCCCGAATCTGAAATCCATCAGGATCGGAACGTGCTCTAGCGGCCGAAGCGGCGGTCGCGGCGCTGGAAGGCGCGGATCGCCCGCAGGTAGTCGATCCGCCGGAAGGCGGGCCAGGTGGCGTCGCAGAAATGCAGCTCGCTGTGCACGCTCTGCCAGAGCATGAAGCCGGAGAGGCGGATCTCGCCGCTGGTGCGGATGATCAGGTCGGGGTCCGGCATCCCGCCGAGATAGAGATGCCGGCGGATCGCCTCCGGGCTCACCGCGGCGGCGGCGGCGGCGCAGTCCATGCCGGCCCCGGCGCATTCGGCGAGCAGGGCGCGCACCGCATCGGCGATCTCCTCGCGCCCGCCATAGCCGATCGCGAGCGTGACCGTCATGCCGTCATTGCCGCTGGTGGCGTCCTCGGCGGCGTCGATCGCGGCGAGCAGGGCGGGGGGCAGGATGTCGCGCCGGCCGATCGCGGCGAGGCGGACGCCGCGGCTGCGGATGTGCGGATCGGCGACGAGCGCGCGCATCTTGGCCTCGACGGCACCGAGAATGCCGCCCACCTCCGCCTCCGGCCGGCCGAGATTGGCCGGCGAGAAGACCCAGAGCGTGATCATCGGAATGCCGAGTTCGGCGCTCCAGGCGAGGATCTCGTCGAGCTTGGCGGCGCCGATCCGGTAGATCTCGCCCGGGTCGCTCAGCCCGGCGAGGCGGGCGTGACGGCGATTGCCATCGAGGATGATGCCGACATGGTGCGGCAGCGGCCCCGCCGCCACCTCGCGGGCGAGCCGCCGTTCGTACAGGCGATAGACCAGGCGCCATGCGAGGCGCCTTGCGGTCTCGGCCAGTCGGGGGCGGCGGGATGCGGCCGCGCGCGGGGCGGCGGCCTGTTCGGCGAACATGCCGTGTTGTGGCCCCCGCTCCGCCGCAATGCAAGCCGCCTGCGGCTATTCGGCGGCGATCGGCCCCGGCGCGCCGCGGCGGTGACGCAGGCAGATATGGCCGACCGCCAGCGCGACCGCGACGGTGAGCATCGCGGCGACGGCCGGCGTGCCGTAGCCGAGGCCGCTGCCGCTCACCGGCTTGTCGAACCAGTCCGCGAAGGAGGCGCCCATCGGCCGGGTCAGGATATAGGCGGTCCAGAACGCCGCGACCTCGTTCAGTCCGAACAGCCGCCGGGCGAGGCCGGGTGCTGCGAACAGCGCGGTGAACAGGATGGCGGAGTTCAGGTAGCCCATGCCGAAGGTCGATGCCGTGAGGTCGCCGGCGGCGGTGCCGAGGGCGAAGGTGGCGATCACGGTGGCCCAGTAGAACGCCTCGCGCCGCGGGGTGGCGACGGTGTGGATCGACAGCGTGCGTTCCGACAGGCTCCAGGCGCCGAGGATGACCACGAGGCTCGCGGCGAATATCCCGGTCGACACCGGATACGGCACGCCGACGACGACATGGATGACATCCGCCACCATCGTGCCGAAGATGCTGACCATCACGACGAGCAGCCAGTAGATCGCCGGCACGTAGCGCCGCGTCGCGAATTGCAGCCCGAGGGCGGCGAGAAAGCCGAGGCCGCCGCCGATCACCGCGAGATAGGGATTGGTGTGGAAGACCAGGAAATCGGAGGTCGCCTCGCCCATCGCGGTGGAAAGGATCTTCGCGACCCAGAACGCAAGCGTGATCTGCGGCACCTTGGTGCCGTAATAGCGCCGCTCGTCCATGCGCATGAAAGTCCTGGCCCAGCCCACTGCCGATGTTCTCCCGTTTCCCGTTGCCGACCAGTCCGGAATGGCGGCCCCTCCGCATGGCCGCAACCCCGCGCCGCGAAATGTGAACGCCTGGCGGAACGTGGCGGCGGATTGACTTTTCCGCCGGGGACGGGAAGCTGCCGCGCGGCGCGAACCCAAGCCGGGGACCGCCGCCGCCGGACCGCGGTTTTGCTCCGGCGCAACCAACAGCCTGGGAACGACCATGACCGAGACGCAGACGAGACCGCGATACAGGGGGGTGTTCCCCGTCGTGCCGACGATTTTCGACGAGGCGGGGCGGCTCGATCTCGACGGCCAGTGCCGGGCCGTGGATTTCATGATCGATGCCGGTTCGGACGGTCTGTGCCTGCTCGCCAATTTCTCCGAGCAGTTCGTCCTCGGCGATGACGAGCGCGAGATCCTGATGCAGCGGATGCTCGAACATGTCGCCGGCCGCGTGCCGGTGATCGTGACGACGAGCCATTTCAGCACCGATATCTGCATCGAGCGCAGCCGCCGCGCCGAGGCGATGGGGGCGGCGATGGTGATGGTGATGCCGCCCTATCACGGGGCCACCATCCGCGTCGGCGCCGCCGCTCTGTGGGATTTCTTCCGCCGCCTGTCGGATGCGATCCGCATTCCGGTGATGATCCAGGATGCCCCCGTGGCCGGCACGCCCCTGCCCGCCGAGCTGCTCGCGCAGATGGCGCGCGAGATCGCGCAGATCGCCTATTTCAAGATCGAGACGCCGCAGGCGGCGGCCAAGCTGCGCAGCCTGATCGAGATCG
>JAJZFF010000644.1 GCA_021805485.1 Pseudomonadota bacterium | reverse complement strand
GACGATGCGGCTGCCGGAACCGCTGCGCGGCGTGACCGTGGATGACGGGCTTTACGACCCGTTGCCGCGCAGCGCCGCGGGGTATGACCGCCCGGCGGTCCGGCGTCCGGCCGCCGCCGCGCCGCCGCCGCCGATGCCCGAGCCGCCCCGCCCGGCCCCGCCGCGCGAGGCGCCGGCGCGTGAACCACTCGGCCGCGAAGCCCCCCGCCCCCGTGGCCCGGCGCCGCGCGGCGTGCCGCCGCGGCGGATCGAACCGCGGCTCGACTAGGCCGCGAACCGGCTGCTAGTCTGCGCCCATGACACAGTTTCAGGGCGCCGACGCGCCGACTTTCGCGACATTTCCCACCTTTCTCGGGCTCGATCGCCGCGCGCGCGACGCGGCCCATGTGGTGGCCGGCATTCCGCTCGATGTCGGCGTGACCAACCGCGCGGGCACGCGGTCCGGCCCGGCGGCGATCCGCGTCGCCTCGCGCATGCTGGCGGGCAACCACCATCCGCACTACCGCGTCATGGTCGATGACATGGACCTTGCCGATGCCGGGGATTTCGCCATCGCCCTCGGCGATCTGCCGGGCAGCCTCGCGCTGATCGAGGCGCAGGCGGCGCAGATCGGCCATCTGGTGGCGCTGGGCGGCGAGCACGGCATCACCCTGCCGCTGCTGCGCGCGCTGGCGAAGGCGCGCGGCGGGCCGGTCGGGCTCGTGCATTTCGATGCCCATGCCGACACCTGGGCCGAGAATTTCGGCCAGGTCTACAGCCATGGCTCTGTGTTCTATCACGCGCTGAACGAGGGGCTGGTCGATCCGCGCCGGATGATCCAGATCGGCATTCGCTCGCCGCTGCTCAACGAGGCGCATGACTGGACGCTGGCGCAGGGGGTGACGATCCTCTCGGCGCAGGACGTGCATGAGCAGGGGGTGGACCGCGTCGCCGAACGGATCCGCGCGGTGGCGGGGACGGGGGCGACCTATCTCAGCTTCGACATCGACTGTCTCGATCCCGCCTTCGCGCCGGGCACCGGCACGCCGGAAATCGGCGGGCTGGCATCGTGGCAGGCGCAGGCGCTGCTGCGCCGGCTCGGCGGGATCGATTTCGTGGGCATGGATCTCGTCGAGGTCGCGCCGGCCTATGACGTGAGCGAGATCACCGCCCTGGCCGGGGCGACGATGGTGTGGGAGTATCTCGCCCTGCTCGCCTCGCAGGGGCGCTGAAACGAAAGGCCCGGCATCGGGGGATGCCGGGCCATTGACGCCGCGCGTTCAGGCGCGCCGGCCTACCAGTTGTTGTCGGGATCGAAATCGTTGCCGCCGCCGGCATCGCCGCTGTCCCAGCCGGGATTGCCGAGCAGGCCGTCATCGCGGTCGGGCGGCGGGGCGCCGGGGTCGCCGCCGGAGGGATCGATCATCGGCGTGCCCGCGTGGCTGCCGCCGGCCAGTCCGTCGATGATACGCTCGCCGGCGGCGAAGCCGGCGCCGGCGGCGAGGCCGGTCATCAGCGAGCTGCCGAGCCCGCCGCCGCCGAAGCCGCCGCCCATCCCGCCACCGGGAGCGCCATAGGGCGGGGCACCGTTCGGCGGCATGCCGCCGGGGCCGTAGCCGGGGGCGCCGGGCCAGGGTGCCTGCATCGCGCGGCGGTTATGGCCGAACCAGCGCACCAGCAGGAACAGCACCACGAGCCCGCCGATCACCAGCACCGCGGGATGGACGTGCACGCCGCTGCGCGGCGCGGCCGGGGCGGCGGCGAGATGCGCCTTCAGCGCGGCGACGCGGCCGGGATCGGCGAAGGGCAGGCCGGGCGCATAGGCTTCGGCGCGCGCGAGCGAGGCGCGCGCGGCGGCGATGCGGCCGGTCGCGTCCTCCGCCTCGGCCTTCAGGTACCAGGCGACGCCGCTCTGCGGATGGGCGCGCAGCGCGCCGCGCAGATCGGCCAGTGCGGCGTCGGGATGGCCGCCGGCGATCAGCGCCTGGATCTGCTGCGGCGTCGGCGATGCCGCCCGCGCCGGGGCGAGGGACAGCCCGGCCCCCGCGAACAGGGCCGCCGCCAGCAGGATGGTGCGAAAGATCTTCAACCCCTTCATTAGGGACCTCCGCGGGCCGGTGGTGGTGGGAAAAAGCGCCAGCCCGTGCCGCCAATATAGGCAGGGGGCGCTGCAAATCACAGATCCGTGCGCTGGCGTGCCGCGCCGGTCGCCTGCCGGGTCTCGACAGCTTCGCGCCGCGCGGCGAGACTTGCGCCGACGCCGCACAGGAGAGCCGATCCCGATGACCGACAGAGAGTCCCGCCTGCCCACGCTCGACCGTCTTGCCCGCGACCTTGAAGCGGGGCGCACCACCGCCGCAGCACTGGTCGAGGACTGCCTCGCCGCGATCGCCGATCCGGCGGGGGACGGGGCGCTGACCTTCATCTCGGTCGATGCGGCGGGCGCGCGGGCGGCGGCCGCGGGGTTCGACGCGATGCGCCGCGCCGGCATGGCGCCCTCGCCCTGGGCCGGCATCCCGATCGCGGTGAAGGACCTGTTCGACATGGCGGGGCAGGAGACCCGCGCCGGCTCGAAGGTGCTGGCGGGATGCGGGCCGGCGGCGCAGGACGCGCCCGCGATCGCCCGGCTGCGGCGGATGGGCTTCGTGCCGATC
>JAJZFF010000059.1 GCA_021805485.1 Pseudomonadota bacterium | reverse complement strand
AGCCCGGTCAGACCATGCAACTGGCTCCGGCGCAGATGCAGTTCCGATACCGCGACCGGTTCGAGCCGGAACCGAATGTCGGCTACGAAACCCTGCTCTACGACTGCATGATCGGCGATCAGACCCTGTTCCAGCGGGCAGACATGGTGGAAGAGACATGGCGTGTGGTTGGCCGTGTTCTGGACGCATGGGGCAATGAGCGAGCCGCCGATTTCCCGAACTACCGCAGCGGCAGCGCGGGACCGGATGCGGCGGACAAGCTGCTTGCGGATGACGAGCCGACGCGGCGCTGGCGACCGGTCGCGCTCGATCCGGCGGAGAGCGGGCAATGAGCCGCGCGGTCGATCTCGTCATTGCCGATGTCGACGGAACGCTGGTCACCAATGACAAGCGCCTGACGGCGGCGACGAAGCAGGCCGTCGACGCGCTTCGCGAGGCGGGCATCCGTTTCGCGATCACCAGCGGGCGGCCGCCGCGCGGCATGCGGATGCTGAGCGAACCGCTCGCCATCGACACGCCGCTGGCTGGTTTCAACGGTGGCGTGATGATGGCTCCCGACTTCAGCCGCGTCGTCGCCTCGCACGACCTGCAGGACGACGTGATCGGAAAAGCCATTGACCTGCTCGATGATCATGATCTCGATGCCTGGGTCTACACGCATGATCGCTGGCTGGTCCGCGACGCGGCGGCACCGCATCTCGACCGCGAACAGCGTACCGTCGAGTTCGAGCCGGAGATTGTCGAGCGGTATGAGGTGTCGTCTCTTCATGGCGTCGTGAAGATCGTTGGGGTGACCGATGACGCCGGGCGCATGAAATCCTGCCTTGCCGCCGCGCACAAGGCGTTCGGCGATGGCGTGACGGCGGACTGCTCGCAGCCCTATTATCTCGATATCACCAGCGCACATGCGAACAAGGGCGCGGTGGTCGATGCGATGTCGAACGAGCTTGGCATCCCACGCGAGCGCATCGCGACCATCGGCGACATGCCGAACGACGTTGCCATGTTTGCCCGCAGCGGACTCTCCATCGCGATGGGTAATGCGGATGACAGCGTCAAGCGGAAAGCGCACCATGCAACGGGCGGCAATGAAGAAGACGGTTTTGCCGAAGCAATGAAACGCTTCGTGCTCGAAGGGAGACGCGGATGAAGCCTGTGCGTGGCGAGCTTGTCGTGGTACCCGATGCGAAGGCCTTCGCGGAATACGGGGCGCGCCTCTTTGCGGAAGAGGCCGCCGCCGCGCATGGCCGGTTCGTGGCGGGCCTTGCCGGCGGATCGACGCCGCGCGCCCTGTACGAGCGGCTGGCAGGTGAACCCTGGCGCGACGGGATCGACTGGACTCGTGTCGATCTCGTCCTTGGCGATGAGCGTTTCGTTGCGCCGGATGACGACAAGAGCAATGGCCGGATGATCCGCGATGCCCTGACCGCGCATCTGCCGGCGGCACCCCGCCTGCATCAGGTGCCGTTCGACGGCATGACGGTCGAACAGGCCGCTGTCGCCTACCAGCAAGACCTCGCTGCTGTCTACGGTGCGACGAGTCTCGATCCTTCCAGGCCGTTCTTCGACCTTTGCCTTCTCGGCATGGGCGATGACGGTCATACGGCATCGCTGCTGCCCGGGCAGGAAGACTTGCTCGGCGAACGGCAACGCTGGGTGATTCCGGTCACGAAGGGGCGCCCCGAATCGCGCATCACGCTGACATACCCGATACTCGAAAGCGCGCGGGTCGTGGTGTTTCTCGTCTCCGGCGCCGGCAAGCGTGACATGCTCGATCGCGTCCTGAGCGGCGCGGACCGTGACGTGCCCGCCGCTCGCCTCAGGCCGGTTGGGCGCCTGATCTGGCTCGCCGATCGCGATGCCGCCGGGCGATGGGCGGATTGAGGAGACGCATCGCATGGGAACCGATTTCGAAAATGCCAAGCGTGCCGCAGCGGGCGCGGCCGTCCGTCTCGTCGAATCCGGAATGCGCGTGGGTCTGGGTACGGGGTCGACCGCCGCTCATTTCATCGATCAGCTCGGCGCACGCGTCCGTACCGAAGGGCTCGACATCGAATGCGTCGCGACATCCGATCTCACCGCGGCCCGGGCGGAAGCCCTTGGCCTGCGCCTCGTGCCGCTCGACGGATCGCTCGATCTTGCGGTTGACGGGGCCGATGAGGTGGAGTTCGGCACGCTCCGGCTGATCAAGGGGCTGGGTGGCGCCCTGCTGCGGGAGAAGCTGGTGGCGCAATCGGCAAGGCGTTTTGTTGTCATCGCCGACCGAAGCAAGCTGGTCACGCGGCTCGGCGCACATTCCAAACTGCCAGTCGAGATCGTCCGCCACGGCGCGGACCGCACCTGTGCCAGGCTCGCCGATCTCGATCTGGAGCCTGTCCTGCGCACGGAAGCCGGCAAGCCCTTCGTTTCGGATGGCGGCCACTTCATCGCTGACTGCGCCATGCACAAGCACTGCGTTCCCGAAGCGGTCGAGTTCGCCCTGCGCTCGATTGCCGGTGTCGTCGGAACCGGCCTCTTCCTGTCGGGCGCCGCCTGCGCGATCATCGGCTACCCCGATGGTTCGACCCGCCGTTTCGATGGCGATCCAGTGTCCGCTGCCGGCCTCGCGCCGGCAGCCGCCGTGTTGCGTTGTCTCGGTCT
>JAJZFF010000512.1 GCA_021805485.1 Pseudomonadota bacterium | reverse complement strand
GGATCTTGGTCCCGGTCATCAACCCCGCTCACGGATGCGAACGGGACGGAGATAGAAAGACGCGGAACCAGCCGCGCAACAGCAAAGAACGGCCGTCGTAGAAGATCGAAGAAATAGAAACGTGCGGCGGATAGTCCCAGAGCTTGAAACCGCTCTATGCGGAAGGCGGCTCTATGACTGGCTCGCCGAGCAGGAACGGCGACGCGCCCCTGTGCGGCGGCACGGCGGTATCGGGTGTCAAATGGCCGTTCAACGATAGGCCATCCTGCCAGCCATCTACACCCAGGTCCTCCTTCAGCTTGGCCAGCCCTTTCGGCGTCACCTCGACGGCCCGCGACGACGGCGAGCGCCGGAGCCAGCCGGCGGCGCAGAGCGCGCGCAGGAACGCGACGCCGAGCGGCCCCGCCAGATGGTGCTCGCGCTCCGTCCAGTCGAGGCACTGGCAGGCAAGGCCGCGCCGGGACGGCCGCATGGCGGTGACATCGAGACCAAGCCGGGCGAACCACATGGCGCCAGCCGCGGTGACATCAAACTGCTTCTCGGCGGCCGGCGCGATGTAGCCCCGCGTCTGCAGGGCCCGTGTGACCGCCACGCCGAGTTGTCCCGCGAGATGATCGTAGCAGCATCGGGCGAAGCGCAGCCGCCTTGCGTCACGGCTCAGCGGCTTTCGTCTGACCGACTGCGGCGTACTGATCGCCGCGAGATGCTCCAGCGCCTGGGCGACGTGCGGACCGGCCAGGCGGTAGTAGCGGTGCCGCCCCTCTCTCTCGCAGGCGAGCAGCCCACCCTCCAGCATCTTGGCGAGGTGGGAACTCGCCGTCTGTGGCGTGACCTGGGCGGCATGGGCGAGTTCGCCGGCCGGCAGCGCCCGGCCGTCGAGCAGGGCCGCGAGCATGACGGCCCGCGCCGGATCGGCAATCAAGAACGCGACCGATGCGATGCCGGGATTCAGGTCCATGAGTCGGCCTCCGTTGCAGCAGCCCACATTACGCCGAAGCCGCGGCCGATGCTTCGGCCTGTGTCGAAGCATCCGCCGGAACCGCTCTGATAGATCCGCATCCCGCAGGTTCAGGATGTCAGCGCCATGCCGGATACCCATGTTCCCCGCCCGCAGGCCGCCACCAGGGAGGGAGGGCGGGGTTCCGCCCGCCTCGCGCCCGCCCGCTCCACGCTCGCGCTGGTGACACTCTGCGCGGCCGTCCTCATCGCCCAGCTCGATACCTCAGTGGTCAACCTGGCGGTCGATCCGATCGGCCGTTCCTTCCGGGCCGATCTGGCGACCCTCCAGTGGGTCATCGATGCGTACAATCTGGCCTACGCCGTGCTGCTCCTGACCGGCGGCCTGCTTGCCGATCTGTGCGGCCGGCGGCGGGTGTTCATGGCGGGGTGCGCCATCTTCACTTTCGCCTCCTTGCTGTGCGCGCTGGCGCCGGGCATCGCCCTGCTGATCGCCGCACGGGCGCTTGCCGGGCTGGGTGCCGCGCTCATGCTGCCGGCCTCGCTCGCCCTCATCCGGGTGGTCTGGCCCGACCCCGCGGCGCGCGGCCGTGCCCTCGGGATTTGGGCGGCCTGCAACGGCCTCGCCTTCGTGATTGGCCCGCCGCTTGGCGGCGTGCTGATCGGCTGGTCCGGGTGGCGCGCCATCTTCCTCGTGGTGGTGCCGTTCGGGCTGGCCGCCATGGCGCTGGCGGCCCGCACGCTGCCGGACTCCGCCGATCCGGCGGATCGTCATTTCGATGCCGCTGGCCAGGCCCTGGGCATGGCGGCCTTGGGCGGGCTGGTCGTCGCCGCCATCGAGGCACGGCGGGCCGCCCCGGCCGCTCTGGGCGCGCTCGCCATCGCCGGAGTGGCGCTGGTGTTCTTCCTCGTCGTCGAGGCGCGGCGGGGTGCGGCCGCACTGGTGCCGCTGCGGATGTTCCGCATCGGCGCCTTCCGCGGCGCCGTGGTGGCGACCGCGGCCATGACTTTCGGCATGTATGGCGTGCTGTTCCTGCTGCCGCTGACATGGCAGAGCACCGGGCGGCTCGATGCCCTGGACGCCGGGCTGGCACTGGTGCCGATGGCCCTGGTCTTCGCCCTGGTCTCGCCATTCTCGGGCAGCCTGACCCAGAGGATCGGCGCGCGAGCCATGACCAGCGGCGGCGTGGCGGTCATCGGCGGCGGCCTGCTGATCCTCGGGCTGACCGCCTTCTGGCAGTCGGTGCCGGCGGCGGAGATCGGCCTGATCCTGACCGGCCTTGGGATGGGCATCGCCACCGGCCCGCTCCTCGGCGTCGCCGTCGCGGCGGTGCCTGCCGCGCGGTCCGGGACCGCCGCCGCGCTCGTCAACCTCGCCCGCATGGTGGGCGCGACGCTTGGCGTTGCGATCCTGGGGTCGGTCTTCGCCGCCGCGCAGGGCGGCACCGCCGGCCTTCGCCTGGCGATGCTGCTCGGCGGGCTGGTTCAGCTCGCCGGCGCGGCCGTTGCCTGGCGGGAAGCGCGGCCGGCGGAAAGGGTTGTCCGCTGACAGGCACCTCTCGATCGGGGTGCGTCACCCATGCCGGCCGGCGTACTCGGTCCATACTGGCGGACGGCCTCCGCGCCGCAGCGGAAAGTGCCCGCTTCTCGACGACGATCTTCAGACTCGCCTGAGTCTGCGGT
>JAJZFF010000385.1 GCA_021805485.1 Pseudomonadota bacterium | reverse complement strand
ACAACCGCCTGACCTACCGCACGATGAAGCTGCGCGGCGCCCGCTACTGGCAGGGCCTCGTGCTGTTCATGCTGGTCTGCGGCCTCGGCGCCATCGCCAATATCGGCATCGCCGGCGCGCTCTATCACCTGGACGACGCCAACGGCCTCGCCGCCAGCGCCGCCGGCTCGGCGATCGGCGTCGTCTGGAACTACGCGGTCTCCGCCACGCTGGTGTGGCGGGTTTGAGTTGATGAGACCTGTGCGCAGGCGGGTCATTACCTCGACTGCGGCCGACAGGGATTCAGCCAAGCTCGCCAGCACCGGGTCGTCCGCTACCAATTCACGCACACGAGCTCCAGAATCCTTGCAGCTTGACGCAACAACTTTCAACTCGACCTCGCGCCGCAACGCCCGAATGCCGTTCTCGATATCACGACGCTTGTTCAGAAGCATCCGCCGCGCCGTCAGCACCGCGCGCCAGGAGCGGCAGGGCGGGCTTTTCACATGCTTCGAAGCCTGCGCTCTGACCGAGGTTGTCCAGTTGATCGGTGAGCGGCTCGAATCTGCGTGAGCGCAGACGGATTCGATCAAGGCTGATCCTGGTCTCGCGGATCGCGGCATCGGCTGCCGCCATGGCCGCCTCGAGATCGCTGAAGTCGAACGCGAGCCGGGGCAGCACGCCACCGGACGGCGCCGGCGGCAACTCGGCGGGCGGCGCGGGCGGCGGCATTTCGGGCTCGATCCGGGGTCGCCCCCTCCCCCGCCCCGGCTGCGGCCGGCGTGGCGGCGCCACGTAGTCGCGCATCCGGCCCATGCCTGACAGGCCGAAGAGCCGCCGCTTGCTGCGGCGCGAAAGCTCGACGACCAGCCCGGCCTCGAGCAGCTCGCCGAGCAGGGCGTGGGCGTTCGCCACGTTCATGCCGAGCCGGTCGGCGAGCGATTTCGCGGAGATGATCGGGGTCGCCGCCAGGATATCGATCGCCGTGGCGGCCCGGCTGTTCTTGCGCCGCTTGCCGATCGAACCGCGCGCGAGCAGCCAGGCCCGCTCGAGATCGCGGAGGAGGTCCTGGGCCGCCGCGGCCTCGTTCGCCAGTGCATGAAGCAGAAGCGGGATCCAGCTCTCCCGATCGAAGGGAAGGTCGCCGCCGAGGGCCTGCGGCCCGGTGATCGGCACCGGGAGGTGCAGCAGTCCGCTCTGCTGCCAGAAGCGGATGAGGGCGCCCCGCAATGGAGCTCGTCTCCCGCCCCCGGCCAGCCAGGCATGGGCCGCGTGCGCCGCGCCGAGCAGCGGGGAGGTGCGCGCGACATCGCGCGCGATCGCTTTCATCGCCATCTGGATCTCGCCCTCCTGGTCAAAATCCGGCTCGACGATCCACTGGTGCATCGAGAGCGCGTGGCGGGCCGCATCGAAGATGTCACCCCGCTCGGCGAGGCTCAGCCATGGGTCCATGCGGAGCCGGGCGCCCTCGAGCAGGGCTGCCAGATGCCACGGCTCGATCAGCTGCCCGTCCACCATCGCCTGGCGGCGCACCGCATCGAGGCGGAACCGGTAGAGGAAGGCGCCGCGGAGCGGGTGCATCGAGAGCGCCTGGTCGAGCCGGGAAATCGCTCCGGCCGCCCGCTCGAGGGCGATCATCAGACGCTGCCGGGCCGGCATTTCAGGGGGAGACATGAAGTGCCTTTGCCCCGCCGTCCAGACCGGGCTGATGGCGTGCTGCCGTGAACACGACGCTGTCATGGCCGACGGCGCGCCGTCCATGCCCGACCTCGCCGTCACCGCCCCGACCTGTCCGGCGCTGCGCGCCGGCCATCTTGTGCCGATCGTCTCGGCCGGACCGCCCGACGAGTGGTCGCGGAGAAAAACCCCGAACCGCCGCTGGCGCGCCGATTTTGCGCCGGCCCCTGATGGAGGAGAGGAATCGGGGCCGGGCCGGGCGGAATGCTGCGAAGATCTCCGGCATAAAAATCAATATTTTGATCCGTATTTTTTCTCCATACGACGTATAGCACGAGATAACCGTTTTTTTCAGGGCGCAAAAAGGGTTTTTTCACCGATCAACTGATAATTCTGGTTGTCGATACTACATAAATTTCGTAAGATTCCGGGCGCAGAACCGACCGATTCGCGCCCAGGAGAGGCTCCTCGTGCCCGACGACACCGAATTCGCACCGCAAGACCGCCCTGACACGCCACCGGAAGGCAGCCTGGTGACTTCCGCTCCCCCGCTGGCCGGTGACGGCCACGCGGTCCGGCGCTGGTTTTCCGAAATCGAGGAGGAACCGGTCCCAGTCGCCGACGGCACGCTCGCCGGCGCCCGCAGCGCCGCCAGCGCCTATGCCCGCCGGGCTAAGGCCGACAACACCAGGCGCGCCTACCGGGCCGCGGTGCGCGTCTGGTGCCTCTGGTGCGACCGCCATGGGCTGACCCCCCTCCCCGCCTCCGGCGCGGACGTTGCGGCGTTCCTCGCCGATGAGCGCGGCCGCGGCGTCTCGACCGAAACGCTGAAGCTCCGGCGCGCCGCGATCCGCTACCTGCATCGCCTCGCCGGCTGCCCGGTGCCGACCGATGATGCCTGCGTCGCCGAGACCATGGCGGGCATCCAGCGCGATGCCGCCGCCCGCGGCGAGATCCGCCGCAAGAAGGTGGCGGCGACGGCGACGGTGA
>JAJZFF010000238.1 GCA_021805485.1 Pseudomonadota bacterium | reverse complement strand
TCCTGTGCGACGTGCACGAGGGCGACCGGGTGGAAACCGGCGCGCGCTTCGGCATCATCCGCTTCGGCAGCCGCACCGATCTCTATCTGCCGCCCGGCACGGTGCCGCTGGTCGCGGTCGGCCAGCGGATGGTCGGCGGCGAGACGGTGATGGGCCTGCTGCCCCCCGCCGCGCCGCAAGGCGGGTCATGAGCGGGGCGGAAAAGCCGCCGCTCTTCGCCCTGCCGCGGCGCCGCCCGCCGCGCCGCCCCCGCCTGCGCGGCATGAGCTTCAACCGCATGCTGCCGAACCTGCTGACGCTGTTCGGCCTCTGCGTCGGCTTCAGCGCGATCCGCTTCGCCATCGAGCAGCGCTTCGGCGCCGCGGTGATCGCCATCGCCGTCGCCGGCGTGATCGACGGGCTGGACGGACGGCTGGCCCGCCTGCTCAAGGCCACCTCCCGCTTCGGCGCGGAATTCGACAGCCTGTCCGACTTCCTCTGCTTCGGCGCGGCGCCGGCGCTGGTGCTCTATCTCTGGTCGCTCAGCGGCTGGGGCGCGTTCGGCTACCTGCCGCCGCTGATGTTCACCGCCTGCATGGCGCTGCGCCTCGCCCGCTTCAACGCGGCGCTCGACGAGATTCCGCACGACTCCGACGGCCACCTGCCCGCCTTCCGCTTCGCCGCCAACTTCTTCACCGGCGTGCCCGCCCCGGCGGGGGCGGCGATCGCGCTGCTGCCGATCTATCTCGGCCTCGAGGCGGCCGAACACGGCGGCGGCGACCTCGCCAGCCTCGCCCGCGCGCCGGCGCTCAGCGCCGCGGTGCTGGTCGGCACCGCGCTGCTCTGCATCTCGACGCTGCCGGTCTGGAACTTCAAGAACTTCAAGGTGCCGCCGCACTACGTCATCGGCATCCTGCTCGGCGTGATCGTCGCCGCCGCGGTGCTGATGGCCGATCCCTGGCTCGGCCTCTCGCTGCTCGTCGTCGCCTACCTGGCGATGCTGCCGTTCAGCCGCCGCAGCTTCAAGCGCCTGCAGGCCGAGGCCGAGGCGCGCTGGCGCCAGGGGGCCGAACGCGGCTCGGAATAGCGCGCGGCGCTCACTCCGGCGCGGCGAAGCGGGCGAGGCGCACGGCGGTATGGCCGCGGCTGGTGCGCAGGCTCGGCATGATCAGCAGGCAGTCGTCGTGCGGGGTGCGGATCTCCGCCGCGCCGTCGCGCGCGAGCAGCGTGTCCCGCCGGCGGATCACCTCGCCGCCGCGGAACGGCCGCACGAAGGCGAAGCGGCCGGTATTGGCGGTCACCACCCGCGAGACCTCGGCGAAGCGCGGCGGCGCGCCCGCCGGCACCGGCCCGATCATGCCGGCGCGGGCGAGCGCGGCATCCACGCTCGCGCGCATCTGCCGCACCGTGTCCTCCTGCCAGTGCTGCCCGGCCTCGACCAGCACGGCCGCGGCATCGCCCGCCTCGGCGAGGAAGCGCGGATGGTCGATCAGCCGGCGCCCGCCGGCATGGCCGCCATCGGCCACCACCAGCGCCGGCGTGCCCATCGCCATGGCCAGCCCCCGGCTGCGCGCGCCCTGGCCGCACAGCACCAGCGGGTCCGAGGGCCAGAGCATCGAATGCAGGTCGATCACCCAGTCCGCCTCGGCGATCAGCGGCCAGATCGCGCGGGCGCGGTCGAGCTCGGCGGAGCGGCGCGGGCCTTCCAGCGCCGCCGGGTCCCACACCCGGTTCAGGTCCTCGTCGACGAAGCGCGAGGCGACCGGGTTCTCCGGATCGAAGCGGCGATAGGCGGCGAGGTTGACGAAGCCGAGCGTGAGCCGCCCGCAGGCCGGGCGCGGCCCCTCGCGCAGCAGGGCGTCGAGCACCGCGGCGCCGGCGATCTCGTTGCCGTGCATCAGCGCCAGCACCATCACATGCGGCCCCGAGCGCGGGGCGGCGAAGGTGATGAACCCCTCGATGCCGGTATTGCCCGGCAGCCAGGGCGCAAGGTCGGGCGCCGCGAGCCGCACCTCGAAGCGCGGCAGCGATGCCGTGTCGCTCCCGGCCGCGCTCATCACGGCGGCGCCGCCGGTCCGGCGCGGTCGTGGCGGGCTTTCATTCGGCGCGAACTTGCCATGGCGCCACTCTACCCAGAGATGAAAAACCTGCAACCGTGCGACATGTGTTGACGAAATGTCCGGCTGGCACGAAAACGCCGCGATGCAAGCCGCGCCGACTCTCATGGCCGCAACCCAAGCCATCGCCGACGGACAGGCCGCTCCGGTCACCGCCCGCGTCCTGTGCACCGACCTCGCCGGTCTCCGCTCCCAGGCCCTGGGCCTCGCGGAAGCCGCCGGATTCCGGACCGATTTCCGCGTCATCGCGCCGAAGCGGCCGTGGACCCTGTTCTCGCCGATGCTCTGGCCCGATCCGCGCTGCGCGATCGACGCGGCGGCCCTCGCCCCGCCGGAGGGCGACCTGATGCTCGGCGCCGGCGGGGCCGCCGCCCGCGTGCTGGCGACGCTGCGCCGGCCGGACCTGCCGGCCGTGATCATCCAGCACCCGCGCATGGACACCGGCCGGTTCGACGCCGTGGTGGTCGCGAGGCACGACGGGCTGACCGGCCCGAACGTCATCGTCACCCGCACCGCGCTGCACCGGGTCACGCCCGAGCGCCTCGCCCTC
>JAJZFF010000336.1 GCA_021805485.1 Pseudomonadota bacterium | reverse complement strand
GCGGGGGCGGGTCGCATCGAGATGGTGCCGGAACGCCGGGAGCAGATGATCGGGCACGGCGCACTCGAGGGGCTTGCGGTTCTTGGTCTCCCTCGCCGAGAAGCGGAGCAGGATGTCGGCGCCGTGGTCGAAGACATTCACGCCGAGGCGCATCAGGCTCAACGTGCCGATGCGGATCGGCTGGGCGGCGAGCAGCAGGCAGACCAGTCCGTTGCGATACATCCGCAGAGCGTCCTCATCGGTCGCGGGCAAGGCATTCGCGCTGGCGATCAGGTCCCACCCGAGTGCGGTGAGCACACGGGGATCGAGGATCTCCTTCTCGGCCTCCTCGGGATCGTCCTCGAACCAGTCATTGATCGAGACCCCGCCGGGCCGGGTCAGCCAGTCGAGATCCTGCGCCGGCTGCATGATCCTGAGCGCGGTGCGCAGGTCGAACAGGCGCACCCTGATCGAACCGGCGGCATTGCCACGCGCGGCCAGTGTGTCGACAAAGGATGCCACGTGATCCGGCGTCACCAGGGCGGCGGGATCGTCAGCCGCGATGTCGATCCCGGCTTCGGCCAGCACGACGAGATAGGCGCCCCAGGCGCGGGCAGCGTTGCGGATGCTCAGCGGGCGGAGTGTGTCGGCGTGCCGGGGCCGGGCCAGCCGGCTGGTCCGCGGCGCGATCCCCGCCGCCCACAGGGCGCGATGCGCCGCCGGCCAGTTTGGCTCCGGCAGCACACGACGCGGCTTGCGCGCCTCGTCACGGACCTTACGCCGCGCCATTGCCGGCCCCCTTGGGCTTTGCCCCGTTCGTTCCGGTTGTCCCGGCGTTGCGGCCCTGCCGCCGTCGTGCCCTGACCCGGTCGCGTGCCACGGCGAAGCGCGCCGGGAGACGGTTCGCCTCGATCCGGTCCAGTTCCAGCAGGCGTGACGCCTCGCGCACGGCGAAGATCATCTCCAGCCCGCAGTAATAGGTCATTGTCGTCTTCGGCGAGGCGTGGCCCAGCACGCGGGAAACCAGCTCATACGCCCCCGGTATCCGCTTGAGCAGCCGCCAGGCGGTCAGATGGCGGACGAGGTGCAGGTTGAAGTCGGTCCCCAGTTCGCGCTCCACCCGGGTGGACAGCTCATTGGCGAAGTCGCCCGGATCGCGATGGCGGTCACCAAGACCGGGGAACAGGAACCGGTTGTCTGCGCCGGCCAGCAGCGGGCGATACTTGCTGATATACGTCCCGATCATCGCGGCGACGCGCGGTGTAAAATCCCAGACGATCGGCTGCTTGCGCGTCTTCGTCGCCGCGGCCGGGATATCGAGACCGGTGACCGCACTCGTGCGATGGTCGATGACCAGGTGCCGTTCGATCTCCAGTTCGATCAGGTTTCGCCGCCGCAGCGGCACGGCGAGCAGGATCTCCAGCGCCGTCGCATACATCGCGACCAGCGCCGCATCGCGCGGCCGCAGCTGCAGCTCCGGCAGGCGGCGCATCCATTCGGCGGGCAGGTGCAGCAGCATCGCCAGCGTGTCCGGCTCGTTGAGCGCGCGCAGCTTGCGGGCGACGGTCTCGTTCATCGTCCCCTGCGTCTCCGGCCGGACGGCCGCGCGCAGGTGCAAGATCTCCTCGATCTCGGGCTCCGGCAGGCCGACATGATGCACCGCGATCATCCGCAGCACCTCGGCAAGGGCAGCCACATAGCCGGAGGTGGGATCGTCCTCCGCCCCGTCGGCGTCGCGCCGCCCGGCTGCGGTCATGCGGGCCTTGAGCCGGTCGAGATGGAATTCGAGGATCTGCCGGGGTCGCTCCGGCGGGCTCACCAGATCGCGCAGGCTGGTCATGCTCTCGAGCGTCACCCCCTGCTGCAGCAGTGCCGCCGCGGCCGCGCGGATCTGTTCGGCGCGCGTCTTGATTGTGCGCGGGCTCTGCGCCCGGCTGCGCGGGGCTTTTGCGCCGCGCTCGTCCTGCCCCGCTGCCCTGAAGACCGCACCGGGCGCGCGATACACCCCGCCAAGGCGATGGCCGCGCAGCCCGTCGAGGAAGCGGTCCACGTCCCGCTGGAAGCTGTCGGGGAAGCGGTCGAGCGGCGTGGTGAATTCGTCGCGCATGCCCGGGCGGCGCAATTCGACCTGCGGCCAGCCGGGGATCTCCCGCATCGCCCAGGTCCAGTTCGATGCTGTGCGGCGCACGAGTGCCGGAATGTCGTCCGTCAGGGTGACGTCGTCGAGCCAGGTGGCGAAGTCCGCCAGCGCATCCTCCGTCACGGCACCCGGCGCGATCTCCGCAAGGGTCAGGAAGCGGAAGAAGCGCACCAGCCCCCGCTTGCGTTCAGGCTGCTCGATGCGATCCATCAGCTCCTGCCAGGCCGGCGCGAGCGTGTTGAGCCCGGTGCCGGTCTCGGCATGAACGCCGAGGCGGATCAGGATCTGGCGCAGATGGCTGACCACATCCCCGAAGCGGCGGTCCGCCAGCCCGTGAAAGGCCGGCGGCTTCCGCCACAGCACCGCGTTGAGGTGCCCGCAGCGCCAACGCTCCGCGACGGGCGCAATCCCGGTCTCCGCCTCCATCCGCCGGACGATGCCATCGGCCACGTTGAAGCTCGACGCCCAGTTCCGTCGCCGGGACTCGGGGATATCGTGCCATGATGCGATCGCGGCCCGGATCGCCTC
>JAJZFF010000233.1 GCA_021805485.1 Pseudomonadota bacterium | reverse complement strand
GGCGATCCTGGATGCCGCGCAACGCCTGGTCAAACCCGGCGGCCGGCTGGTTTATGCCACCTGCTCGGTGCTGCGCCCGGAAAACGAGGCGCAGATCGAGAGTTTTCTCGCGCGGCATTCCGATTTCGCGATCGTCCCCGTCGCCGATGGCCTGCCGGCCTATCTGCATGGGGACATGCTGCGCCTGTCCCCCGCGCGCGACGGCACCGACGGGTTCTTCGCCTGCCGGATGGAGCGGCGCGGATGATCGCCATCCGCCGCGCCCGCACCGCGGATGCGCCGGGCATCGGCGCCGTCCATGTCGCGAGCTGGCGCAGCGCCTATGCGGGCGTGTTACCGGAGCCGGTGCTCACCGGTCTCTCGGCGCCGGATCAGGCCGGCTATTACGACCGGGTGATCCGCAGCGGTGCGGTGGTGCATGTTGCGGTCGCTTCCGGCACCGATCTTTCCTCCGCCGTGGGCCGCGGCGAGGTCGTCGGCTTCGTCACCGGCCGCCGCCGCCGCCGCGCTCTCGCCGATGCCGAGATCGAAACGCTCTACGTCCTCGATGATTATCGCGAGCGCGGGCTCGGACGCGAGCTCCTCTCGGCTGCGATGGCCCATCTCGCCGGACGTGGCTGCGCCTCCGCGGTCCTCTGGGTGCTGGCGGACAATCCCGCCCGCTGGTTCTATGAGCGCATGGGCGGGCGCCGCGTTGCCGAAGGCAGCGTCGAGGTCGGCGGCGTCGACGTGCCGCAGATCGCCTATCGCTGGGACGGCATCGAGCGTTTCATCTGACGTCAGGTCTTCGCTCGCGGATGCGCCGCCTGCCAGACCGCCATCAACCGGTCGGCATCCACCGCTGTATAGCGCTGCGTGGTGGAGAGGCTGGCGTGGCCGAGCAGTTCCTGGATCGCCCTGAGGTCGGCGCCATTGGCCAGCAGATGTGTCGCGAAGGAATGCCGGAGCGCGTGCGGCGTGGCGTGTTCGGGAAGGCCGTTGAGCCGGCGGAAATCCCGCAGCCGCCGCTGGACCACGCCGGGATTGAGCCGCGCCCCGCGCGCACCGAGAAAGAGCGGCGCGTCCGGCGTGGGGGCGGGGTGGTGCCGCAGCCAGGAAGCGATCTCCCGTCGCAGCACCGGCAGCAGCGGCACGATCCGTTGCCGCCCGCCCTTGCCGCGCACCGAAAGCGGCGCGCCCTCCGGCGGCAGATCGCCGATATTGAGCCCGAGCGCCTCGTGTATCCGCAGCCCGGCGCCGTAGAGCAGCGCCATCAGCGCGGTGTCGCGCGCCGCGAGCGCCGGGCTCGCCGCATCGTCGCCCAGGCTGTCCACCACGGCGGCGGCGTCCGGCGCGGTCAGCGCGCGGGGGAGGGGGCGGCGCGATTTCGGCGTGCGCAGCAGCCCCGGCGCCTCGTTGATCATGCCGTGACGCTGCCGCAGCCAGCGGAAAAAGCTGCGTACCGCGGAAAGTTTCTTCGCCCGTGTTGCGTTGCCGACGCCATCGCTCGCCGCCTTCGCCAGCCAGGCCCGGAAATCGGCGAGACTCAGCGCCGCGAGATCGGCGCCGGTTGGCTCGGCGCCGATATGCCGGGTGACGAAGCCGAGAAATTCCGCGAGATCGGCACCATAGGTCGATACCGTCAGCGCCGCGGCCCGCCGCTCCCCGACGAGAAAGTCGAGAAATTCGACCCGCAGCGCCTGGGCGTCAGCCGCCGGGCCGCTTGGTCGCGAGCCCGACATTGACGATCCCGGATTTGCGCACGGTGTCCATCACCTGCATCAACCGCTGGTAGCGGATATCCTTGTCCCCGGCGATGACGACATCGACCTTCCTTTTCGCGGCCACGACCTGGCCGAGATAGGTCTGCAGCCCCGCCAGCGTGACCACCTGATTCTTCACGTGCAGTTTGCCGGCGGCGTCGATCATCACCACCACCTGGGCCGGTTTCATCTCCTTCGCCGTCTGCGCGCCCGGCAGCTTCAGCGCGACGCCGGAATCGGGGATCATCTTGAGCACGATCATCACGAAGAACACGAGCAGGAACATCATGATGTCGATCATCGGCACGATTTCGAGCCGGGGGCGTTCGCGCTCCAGATGATCGCGTCTGCGGCGCATCGCTCAGACCCTGGCCATGCTGGCAGCGCGCCGCTTGGGCGGATCCTCCACCGCGTCGTCGCCGGCCAGCCCGCGCCCGTGCAGACGGTTGATCAGCACCACCTTGATGAGTTCGAGCTGCAGGACGATCCGGCGGCTGAGATTGTTGAAATAATTGACCAGATAGACGGCGATGATCGCGATCAGCAGGCCCGCGCCGGTCGAGACCAGCGCATCGGCGATCCCGCCTGTCACCTTCGCCGGCCCTCCGTTGCTCGACAGCACGTCGAAGGCCTGGATCATGCCGATGATCGTGCCGAACAGCCCGAGCAACGGCGCGATCGTCACCGCGGTATCGAGAATCCACAGGCCCCGGGTGATCCGCGGCATGGCGTCCATGATCTCTTCCTCGAGGTGATTGTCGAGTTCGTCGGCGTTTTCCCCGCGCGAGGCCAGCGCGGTTGCGATCAGGTGGCCCTGCAGCGTGGCGCCGTTCGTCTCGGCGAGCTGGCGCAGCCCGGCCGGATTGCCATAACCCACGGCGCGCAGCGCGGCATGGATGCGCCGCCCGGCGCCGAGCGTGCGCTTGAGCAGCCAGAACCGTTCGAGCCCGACGACGAGTGTCACCAGCAGCAGAACCGGCATCACCGCCAGCAGACCACCCGTCATCATGACGAGGCGGACGATTTCATTCATGAGCTAAGCTCCTCGGTGTGTTCGGGCCCGCGCCAGCGCGCGGACGCGCCGGCAGCGATCAGTTCCTTCGTATAGTCGGATTTCGCACCGGCAAGTAAATCCCCCGCGACCCCGGCCTCGATGACGTGGCCTTCCCGCAGCACGAGCAGGCGGTCGGCCATGTGGAATACCGTCGCGATATCGTGGCTGATCAGGATGTAGGAGAGCCCCTCATCACTTGCGAGGTCTTTCAGCAGGTTGAGCAGCAGCGCCTGGGTCGACACATCGAGGCTCGACGTCGGTTCATCAAGCACGATGACGTCCGGCGCCGCCGCCAGCGCGCGGGCGATCGCCACGCGCTGGGCCTCGCCGCCCGAGACCTGGCCGGGCAACAGGTCGAACAGCCGCGCGCCGAGCCCGACCCGGTCGAGCAACGCCGCGGCCTGCGCGCGTCTCTGGTGCTTGCGGACGCCAGCGAGGCGCAGCGGCTCGGCCACGATGTCGCCGATCCGCATACGCGGGTTCATCGACTCGCGCGGATCCTGGAATACCGCCTGGATACGCCGCCTTGCCGCGGCAAGCGCCTTGCCGCGCATCCTCTCGAGGTCGGCACCGCCGAGCCGCACCGTGCCTTCATGCGCCAGCATCTGCAGCACCGCGCGGCCGAGGCTCGACTTGCCCGATCCGCTCTCGCCAACCACGCCGAGGCATTCGCCCCGCCGCAGCGTAAAGGAAACCGGGGCGAGGGCGAGAAGTGGCGGCGGACGCCGGAAAGCGAAGTCCGATCGGCGGCGGTCATATTCGACGCGCAGTTCCGAAACCTCCAGAACCGGCTCGCCTGCCGCCTCCACCGGCCGGGCAATACGCGTCGAGTTCCGTTCCGGCACCGGCGACGGCTCACGGCCGCGACGGCAGGCGAAGGCGGTCCCGCCCAGCGTATCCGTCGCGGGAAACCCTGCCTCGCAGGCGGCCTCGCGCAGGACACAGCGCGGAGCGAACCGGCAACCCGGCGGAAATGCCGCCGGATCGGGCAGGGTGCCAGGAATGGTGACCAGCCGCGCCTGCTCAGGCCCCGGTACCGCACCGAGCAGGGCGCGTGTGTAGGGGTGGCGCGGCGTCGCGAACAGGTCGGCGGCGCGGCCCCATTCCACCGCCCGCCCGGCATAGAGCACGGTCACCCGCGCTGCATGCGCCTCGACGATCGAGAGATCGTGCGTGATGAACAGCACGCCCATGCCCCGCTCCCGGCACAGTCGCGTGATCAGCGCCAGGATCTGCCGTGCGACCAGCGCATCAAGCCCGGTGGTCGGCTCGTCGGCGATCAGGAGCTTCGGACCACAGGCCAGCGCCATCGCGATCATCACCCGCTGCCGCATCCCGCCCGAGAACTGGTGCGGGAAATCGTCCAGCCGCTCGGCGCCGCGCGGAATCCCGACCTCGTCGAAGAGCGCCCGCGCCTGCGCCCGCGCGGCATCCGGCCCGGCGCCGGTATGAAGGCGGTAGACTTCCTCGACCTGCCTGCCCACCCGCATCGCCGGGTTGAGGGCGGCGAGCGGATTCTGGAACACCATCCCGATCTCGCCGCCGCGCACCCGCCGCATTTTTTCCCGCGGAAGTGTCAGCAGATCGGTGCCGGCCAGCAGGACCCGCCCGGTAGCTTCCGCCCGGCGCGGCAGCAGGCCGATCATGCCGAGTGCGGCGATCGTCTTGCCCGAGCCGCTCTCGCCGACCAGCGCGGTCATTTCGCCCGCCGCGACCGAGAGGCTCAGTCCCTCCAGCAGCGCGAGGCGGGTGCCGTCGCGCCGGCGCAGCGTGACCGAAAGCCGGTCGAGGTCCAGCACGGGGCTCACCGCCCGGTGTCCTGCCGCGCGAGCAGCCCCTGGCCGATCAGGTTGGCGGCGAGGATCGAGAGAAGGATCATCAGTCCCGGCGGCAGGATCATCCACCATGGATCGAGCGCGATCAGGTTCAGTCCGGATTCCAGCAGTCCGCCCCAGCTTGCCATCGGCGGCTGCACGCCGAGACCGAGAAAGCTGAGGCCCGAGAGCGCGAGGATCTGGTCGCCCACCAGAAACGTGCCGTTCACGGCGAGGATCGGCGCGATCACCCGCAGGATGTGCACCCGCGCGATGTAGGCGGAACCGCCGCCGAACTGCCGGGCCGCAAGGATGAAATCGCGCCCGCGCTGCGCGATCGCCTCGTTGCGCACGAGCCGCGCGAGCCCCGGCCATGCCGTGAGGCCCAGCAGCAGGATCAGCGTGAAGGTGCCCGGCGTGAACAGGGCGGCGAAGAAGATCAGGATCACGAGGCCCGGCAGCGCCAGCACGGCGTCGAGCAGGCGCATCAGCGTGGCATCCAGCCAGCGCGGACCGAGGGCGGCCGCCAGCCCGTAGGCGATGCCGAGGAGAAACCCGAGCATCGACGCCGGCAGTGCGACGATCAGCGTCGCCCGCCCGCCCGCGATCAGCCGGGCCAGCAGGTCGCGGCCGATCTGGTCGGTGCCGAGCGGGAATGCGCGCGTCGGCGCCATCAGCGTGTGGTGGCCGTGGATCGCATAGGGGCTGGCGTGCCAGGCGAGGCCGCCAAACAGGCTGAAGCCGCAGATCGCGAGCGCGAGCGCCGCGCCGCCCGCGAGTGTCCCACGGGTACCGACCCATGCGGCCAGCCGCGCCGAAACCGGGCGGGGCAGGGCGCCAGTCGTTGCGCTCATTCGAAGCGCTCCCGCGGATCGAGCCAGCCATTGACCAGGTCGGCGAGCAGGTTGCCGATCACCGTCAGCACGCCGATCAGCAACACGATCGCGGAAATCACCGGATAATCCTGCGACAATGCCGATCGCCACAGCAGGAAGCCGAGCCCCGGATAGTCGAACACGGTCTCGACCAGCACCGAGCCCGCGAAGATGTAGGGAAAGGACAGGCCGAGAATCGTTACCAGCGGCCGCAGCGCGTTGCGCAAGACGTGCCGGCGCAGCACGGCGCCAAACCCGAGCCCCTTGGCCAGCGCCGTGCGCACGTAGTCCTTGCCGAGTTCCTCATGCACCGCCGCGCCGAAATAGCGCGACAGCCCGGCGGTTCCCAGCAGCCCGACGGTGACCACCGGCAGGATCAGATGTCGGGCGTAATCGGCCACTCCCGGTGCGGCGTGCCGGATATCGGCAATGCCGCCTGCCGGCAGCCAGCGCCATTTCACCGCGACATAGAGGATCAGGATCGTGCCGGCGAAGAACACCGGCATGGCGTAGAGGACGAGCTGCGCCGCACCGATCAGCCGCGCCGGCCACTGGCCCCAGAAGGCCCCCTGCACCAACCCGATGGCGATCGAAAGCAGCACCGAAAGGGTGATGGCGCCGAGATAGAGGGCGAGGGTGTTCGCCGCGTATGCCGCGATCAGGCCGGCCACCGGCCGGTTCAGCAGATAGGAATAGCCGAGCCGCCCTTCGAGAAGATGCGCCCACCAGACCAGATACTGCTTCCACAACGGCGCCGAGAGGCCGAGCCGGACATTGAGCTGGCGCACCGCCTCCGGCGTCGCCTTCTGGCCGAGGATGGAATAGGCCGGGCCGCCGGGCGTCGCATGCACCATGAAGAACACGATCGTCACCAGCAGCACGAGCGTCAGCGCCGAAGCGGCGAGGCGCGAAAGGATCACCCGCCTCACCGGCGCCCACCACACGCGCCCGGCGCCCAGTGCAGGTATTGCGGTGACCACGCGCCGGTCGG
Organism: Pseudomonadota bacterium; assembly: GCA_021805485.1. Next base: position 5,101 of record JAJZFF010000233.1, on the reverse strand, counting down.
GCTGAGGAACTTCCGCACGCCCTCGAGCCCGTTGCGCACCAGCACCACGCTGCCAGGCTCGGGCAGGAAAATTTCCGGCTGCTGTGCCGCCGCATAATCCTGATAGGCGTAGAGTGGTTCCAGGCCCGGCTTCGTCTGCACATCCTTCAGCAGCGCGTCCATCCGCGCGTCGCTGTAGCCGGACTGGTTGAACGCGCCATCGCTTGCAAGCTGGGCGGAATCGTCGGGGTAGACGCCGAGCGCCCAGCCGAACTGCATCGCCTCCCATTGAAGCGGCTTGTAGCTGAGCACCAGCATCTGGCTGAACGTGACCTCGCGGATCGTCATCGCGATGCCGACGGCGCGCAGATCCGCCTGGATCAGCTCGGCGCCGAGCTGGCCGGTCACGTTGCCGGAGGGAATCACGTCGGTGAAGGCAAGACGCTTGCCGTCCTTCATCCTGATGCCGTCCGGTCCCGGTTTCCAGCCCGCGGCGGCGAGCAGGGCCTTCGCCTTTGCCGTGTCATAACCCACGGGATATTTCCCGGCCTTCGCCGCGGGCGAGAGAAAGGTCGGCGGGTCCACCGGCACCGGCCCGTGTTGCGGCTTCGTTGTCCCGTGCAGGAGCAGGCGGATGATTCGCTTCTGGTCGATTGCGTCGGCAATCGCCTGGCGCACCCGCACATCGCGGAAGAAGGCGACTTTCGGGTTGCGATAGCTCAGTTCCATGTAGTCGAAGCCGAAATTTGGCGGCAGTCGCAGCTCCCGCGCGTCGGGCAGCTTCCGCTGCGCCCGCCACAGCGAGAAGGGCAGGTTGCCGGCATCGAGCGTGCCGGTGCGCAACCCCTCGAACACCGCGCCGTCCGAATTCAGGAAGACCATGATGAACCGACGGATGTCCGGCTTGTGGCCCTGATAGGTCGGGTTGGGCACGAAACTGATGTAGCGGCCCATGACGTAGCGGCCGATCCGGAAGGGGCCGTCCACCACCCGGAAGAACGAGGGCGTCGATTGCAGCCGCCACATCTGGTTGACGGAATAGCGGGTCCAGGCATGGGCGGGAAACGGGGTCAGCTGGCTGAGGCCGGTCAGTTCGAACCAGGTCGGGTTCACGCTCCGCTTCAGCACCACCCGGAAGCGGTGCGGCCCGAGCACGTTGAGCGACTTCACCAGCCCCGGCATGCCGCCCTGGCCGTAGCCGGTATAGGTTTTCCCGAGCTTGCGGATCAGGTCGAAGGTGAATTTCACGTCCTCCGCCGTCACCGGTACGCCGTCCGACCAGGTGCGAGGCTTCATCGTCACGGTGAAGGTGGTCTTGTCATCGGAGACCTCGATCGCCGATGCGATGCTGCGCGACCAGGTGATGGTGTGGTTGCGGCTGATCCAGAGCAGCCCGTCATAGAGCAGGCCGGCGGCTTCGGCATCGTAGGCGGAGCCGATCAGGAACGGGTTGAGTGAATCGACGCTCGCCGGCGGCGTGCCGAGCCCGAGCCCCGGCGGCACCACCACCGTGTCGCAGCGTCCCGCGCTGAAGCTCGGCCCTGCCGCGACCATGGCCAGAATCACCGCCGCCCGCAGGCGCGATCGCATCAGGACTGAACCGCGCCGCATCGGCTCAGCCGGTCTGGATTGTCACTCCCCGACCCTGATCTCGATCGGCACCGCGAAGGTCTTGTCCTCCGTGCCGGGGAAGGGCGGGAAGCGGTGGTGCCGGACGGCATCCAGCGCCGCGCGGTCGATCAGCGGGTTGCCGCTGCTGCGGTAGACCTGCGCCGAAAGCAGCTTTCCGTTCGGCGCCAGGGTGAACTCGATGAAGGCCGTGCCATTCACGCCGAGCATGCGCATTGTCTGCGTCACATGCACTTCGCGCTGCAGCGGCCCGCGAAGTCCGGCGGCGTATTGCGCGAAATCGAAGGCCGGTTGCGGCGGTGGCCTCTTTGCCCTGGGTGGCGGCGGCGCCGGATGCGGCACCGGGCGATGGACCGGCTGCGGCTTGGGCCGCGGGTGCGGTGGCGGTGGCGGATGGTGCACCACGTTCGGCAGCGGCTTGGGCGGCGGCATGGGTGAGGGTGCGGGCGGCGGTGGCAGCGGTTTCGGCTGCGGCGGCGGCGGAACCGGCGGAGGAGGCACGGGTAGCGGCGGTGGCGGCGGCTGCACCGGCTGCGGTGGCAAGGGCAGGGGCGGCGCGAGCCGGACCAGATGCACGGTGGTGGCGGGCGCCAGCGGCGTGCGGTAGCGCGGCAGATGGCGCGCGGCGTAGAACGCCGCGGCGGCGATCAGCCCGACAATCACCAGCCCCGCCGCCGTCGCCCGCGGCAGGCCCAGCTCGTCCGGCTGCCAGGGCGGAATGGCGCCGTTCGCGGTCGCCCCCTCCGTCCTCATGCGTGGCTCCGGCGCTGATCGGTCTCGTCCGTCACGTCCTTGTCTTCAGGGGCGGGCCCTCGGCTGTCAAGGCGCCGCGCCGGCCTCGATCCGGCGGCCGAGCCGCCCGGCGAGATCGCAGATGAACTGCCAGGCCACCCGCCCCGACCGGGCGCCGCGCGTCACCGACCATTCCACGGCCTCCGCATGGAGGGTTTCGGCGTCGACATCGAGGGCGAACGCTTTCGCATAGCCCTCGATCATGGCGAAGAAGGTCTGCTGATCACAATTGTGAAACCCGAGCCAGATGCCGAAGCGATCCGACAGCGATACTTTTTCCTCCGTCGCCTCCGAGGCGTGGATCGCGGTGCTGCGTTCGTTCTCGATCATGTCACGCGGCATCAGGTGCCGCCGGTTCGAGGTCGCGTAGAACAGCACGTTGTCCGGCCGGCCCTTGATGCCGCCATCGAGCACCGATTTGAGTGCCTTGTAGTCGGCATCCTCGCGCTCGAAGCTGAGATCGTCGCACAGGATCAGGCACTGGCGGGGCTGGCCGCGCAGGATGTCGAGCAGCGCCGGCAGGGTGGCGATGTCCTCGCGATGAATCTCGATCAGCGCGAGGCTGCCGGGAAACGCCCGGTTCGCCGCCGCATGCGCCGCTTTCACCAGCGAGGACTTGCCCATCCCGCGCGCGCCCCAGAGCATGGCGTTGTTGGCCGGCAGGCCGCGGGCGAAGCGCAGCGTGTTCTCGGTCAGGATGTCCTTCTGCCGCTCCACGCCCTGCAGCAGCCCGATCGGCACGCGCGAGACCTGATCCACCGGCTCCAGCGCCGCGCGCTCGGGATGCCAGACATAGGCATCGTGCGCGCTCACCTCGGCCGGCGGCGGCGGCGGCGGGGCGAGGCGGTCGAGCGCATCGGCGATGCGGGCGAGCAGGTCGTGTGTCGGCTGGTCCATGACGTCTCCTCAGGCAGGCGCGCCCCGCGCGGCTTGACGGGGCGGGCGTGCAAACTATGGTCCCGCCCGACCAAGGACAAGCTTCACCACATCAGATCAGGGTATCCCGCATGTTCATCGCCACCGCCTACGCCGCTGCCTCGTCATCACCTTCCGGTGCAATGGCGGCGGTGATCAATTTCGCACCGCTGGTGCTGATCGTCATCGTCTTCTACTTCATCCTGATCCGCCCGCAGCAGCAGCAGGCCAAGACGCAGAAGGCACGCCTCGCCGCCATCCGCCGCGGCGACAAGGTGGTGACCGGCGGCGGCATTGTCGGCCAGGTGGCCAAGGCTCTGGATGGCGCCGAGGAAATCGAGGTCGATATCGCCCCCAACGTCCGCATCACCGTGCTGCGCAGCACCATCAGCAGCGTGCTGACCGACTCGAAGCCGGCCGAGACCAAGGCGGCCGAGCCGAAGAAGAAGTAAGCCCGGAAACGGGAACGGCCCCGGCGGTTCGCGCCGGGGCCGTCCTGCAACGGCGGGTCTTGCCCGGCCTCAGCCCAGCAGGTGCTCGGCGTGGGCGTAGTTGGCGAGCTTGTCGAGCCAGTTCTGGATATAGTCCGGCCGGCGGTTGCGGAAATCGAGATAGTAGGAGTGCTCCCACACATCGAGGCCGAGCAGCGGCTTGCCCTCGCCGGTGGCGACCGGGTTGGAGCCGTTCGGCGTCTTTGTCACGGCGAGCTTGCCGCCGGGGGTCAGGATCAGCCAGGCCCAGCCAGAGCCGAACTGGGTGGTGCCGGCGGTCTTGAACGCGTCCTTGAACTGCGCGACGCCGCCGAAGTCCTCGGCGATTTTCGCTTCCAGCCGGCCCGGCAGCTTGCCGCCGTCGGTCGGCGACATGCACTGCCAGAACAGATTGTGGTTCCAGTGCTGCCCGGCATTGTTGAACACCGGCGCGAGATCGGCCTTGTTGTAGGTGAAGGCGACGATCTCCTCGAGGCTCTTGCCCTGCAGGTCGGCGTTCTTCTCGACGAAACCGTTCAGCGCCGTCACATAGGCCTGATGGTGCTTGCCGTGGTGCAGTTCGAGCGTTTCCTGGCACATGCCATGCGCGGCAAGGGCTGCGTGCGCATAGGGCAACGCGGGGAGTTCAAAGGCCATGGGGCATCTCCGATCCGGTTTGGGCTTCTGTTTCGGCGCCGGCACGGTGCGTGCCGACCGCTCGTCCGGTAGCTATGGTCCGGCCCTGCCAGCGTCAAGCATCGAAAGAGTTCCGCAATGAACGAACCCGATCTCGCGGCCCAGGTCCGCCGCGCCGATCCCGACCGCTTCCTCGGCGCGATCTTCGCCCCGCCGCAATCGCGACGCTGGCTGTTCGTGCTCTACGCCTTCAATCATGAACTGGCCCGGGCGCGCGAAGTCGCGAGCCAGCCGCCGCTCGCGCTGATTCGCCTGCAATGGTGGCGCGAGGTCGTTGAAGGCGCCGATCGCGCCCATCCGCTCGCCGTGGAACTCCGTGCCGGGCTGGCCCAAGGCATCTTTTCCGATGCCGCCCTCACGGCGCTGATCGACGCGCGCGAGGCCGAAGCCGAACCGATTCCCGACCGCGCCGCCTTTCTCGACTACGCGCGCGGCACGGCGGGGGGGCTGGCGCGGATTGCCGGCACGGTGCTCGGCGTGACCGAGTCCGCCGAACTCGCGGCGCTGGAGGACCTCGGCACCGGCTATGGCATTGCCGGCATTCTCCGCGCCGCCCCCGCGCTTGAAGCCGCCGGCCGCGACCTGCTGCCGCAGGATGGCACCGACCCTGCGGCCTTGCG
>JAJZFF010000423.1 GCA_021805485.1 Pseudomonadota bacterium | reverse complement strand
CGCGCTTTCGCCACGCGCGGCCCAGGCGGCGATCTGGCCGACGACGGCCTCGGCCACGGCGGCGAGCGAGGGGGCGGCGAGCGGCGGGGCGGGCGCGGTCATGATGACGCCCGGCCGGCGGGGGCGGCGGTGAGTCGGACGACGGCGACGAGCAGGGCGAGCAGCGCGGGCAGGATGATCCAGGGCGAGAGGTGCAGCAGCTGCGGCAGGGTGAGCGCCGCCTTGCCGGTGCGGGCGTAGGCCCAGGCGCCGATGGCGGGATAGGCGCCGTTGAACAGGATCGTGCCGGCGCCGATGCCGAGCAGGAAGACCAGGCCGTCGAGCCGGCCGGAGGCCAGGGCGACGGCGGCGGTGCCGGGGCAGTAGCCGCCGACGGCCATGCCGATGCCGATCAGGGCACCGCCGAGCAGCGTGCCCCAGAGATAGAGCGAGGGGACGAAGATGCGCCCGAAGGGCAGCAGGCCGAGATCGCGGAACAGGTAGAGCAGCGTCCCGGCGACGATGATCGCGGTGAACATCACCTTGAACACCGTCCAGTCCACGAGGCGGAGCTGGCCGGTGAGGCGCGCCGGGTCGGCGAAGCCGGCGCCCTCGAGGATCGCGCCGAAGGCGAGGCCGATGAGCAGGCCGGAGAGCGAGCCGGTCCAGCCGAGGGGGAGATGGATCATCGCCCGCCCTCCCCGCCCCAGAGCGGCGCGACGAGGCGGCCGGCGAGGAGGCCGGCGGCGAAGAAGCCGATGAGGAACACGAAGCCGGCGACGGCGAGCGGCGCCGAGCCGGACAGGCCCATGCCGCTGGTGCAGCCCATCGCCATGCGCGCGCCGAAGCCGGAGGCGGTGCCGCCGAGCAGGGCGAGGGCGAGACGGACCGGCGAGGCGGCGAGGCGCGGGCCGTCGATGCGCGGGCGCAGGCGGCGGCCGAGGGCGGCGCCGGCGAGGCCGCCGAGGAGCATGCCGCCGGCTTCCCAGACGATCCACTGATCGAGGCCGGCGCGGGCATAGGCGGCGAGGTAGCTGTGCGGCGCGAGCCCGCGCGGCGACGCCGCCGCCAGGGCCGACGCGGTGGCGTAGGTCGTCGCCCCGGTGACGCCGAGCCCGTGGCCGGTGGCGAGGAAGGTGACGAACAGCAGCACCCCCAGCGCCGCCCCGGCGGCATGGGGATTCCACACGGGGCGGGGGCCGGGTTTCATCACGCGCGGTCCGCTCAGAAGGCCGAGTGGCCGGGGACCATCGGCAGGGCGGGGTTGCGCGACCATTCCGACATCGAACCGTCGTAGAGCCGGACGCGCGGATTGGCGAGGACCTCGCGCAGCACGAACCAGTCGGTCGAGGCGAAATGGCCGGTGTTGCAGAAGGTGATCGACGGCGCGCCGCGCTCGACGCCGGCGCGGTGCAGCGCCTGGGCGAGTTCGGGCATCGGGCGCACGCCCTCGCCATCGGCGGTCAGCACCGCCGAGAAGGGCAGGTTGCGCGCGCCGGGCAGCGTGCCGGCGCGGGCATCGACCGGCGCCTTGACCCGGCCCTCGAACTGGGCGGGGGGACGGGCATCGACCAGCTGGGCGGCGTGGCTGTCGAGCGTCGCGCGCACCATCGGCATCGTCGCGAGATATTCGGTGGTGGGATGCGGGACGAAGACGGCGGGGCGGAGGGGAACATTGCCGCGGGCGACCGGATCGGCCGGGTCGGCGAACCAGGCGCGGTCGCCGCCGTTGAGGATCGAGGCGTTGTCGGCACCTTCCATGCGCAGCGTCCAGAACACGCGGGCGGCGGCGTTGAAGTCGCCGCGGGCGCGGCCGGCGGGGACGATGATGACGCGGGTCGCGTTGCCGATGCCGAAATGGCCGATGACGCCGGCGATCTGCTCCGGCGGGGGCAGCATGCCGGGGATGCCGTCGCGCGGGACGCGCCAGCCATCGTTGAGGAAGCCGGTGAAGACGGCGCCGGGAATGTGGCCGGCCTCGTAGGCCGGGCGCTGGGTGGCGGTGTCGTAGACCTCGAGGATGACCTGGCCGCGGTCGTGCAGGTGGGCGCGCAGCCAGGCGGCATCGACCAGCGGCGGCGCGGATGAGGCGGGCGCGGCGCGGGCGGGCGCGGTGGCGGCGAGGCCCAGCACCGCGATGCCGAGTGCCGCGGCGGAAAGCGATGCCATGATCGCGGCGGCCGGCCGGGCCGTGGCCAAGGCGGCTGTTCTCGTCTGCATGTTCATGAAAGTTCCGCTCCTTCCTCGCGCGCCGGGCGGCATTGCCGAGCCGCGGCGCGGCGTTGCGCCGTCATCACGATGCGCGCGCGGACAAATGAAGCCGCAGCAACCGCATCGCGCTGTTCAATATTGGATGCACGGCGGCAAGGCGTTGACGCAGGTCAATGCGGGCGACGATCGGCGGCTTTATTGACTTCATCCATGCGGATGAGGCGGTTCGGCCCTCGAACGCCAGGTTGCCGGCGATGACGGGCGGCGCGCCCGAGCCGCCGGCATCGCGGGGATGGAAAAGGCGGCATGCAGAGACGCGATTTCATCAGGATGAGTTCCGCCGTCGCCTCGGCCGCGCTGCTCGGCCCGACCCTCGCCGGGTGCAGTCGCCCCGCCGAGTGGCAGAGGATGATGACCGAGGCGCCGGCGACGGAAACCCCGACCGTCTGCAATATCTGCTT
>JAJZFF010000541.1 GCA_021805485.1 Pseudomonadota bacterium | reverse complement strand
CCATGACCTTGGCATCGCCGTAATTGTCACCGACCAGGCCAATCCCCTTGTGCGCGTGAAAACGCACCCCGTCATGGGTGACGATGCCTGTCGCCTCCTGGCCGCGATGCTGGAGCGCGTGCAGACCAAGCGCCGTGATCGCCGCCGCATCGGTGACGTTCCAGACGCCAACGACGCCACACTCCTCGTGCAGCTTGTCATCGTCGTCGCGAATGACTGGATTTTCGGATTGTGTCACGCCGCCTGATCCCCTTGCGACCGGAAACTGTCACATAATGCCTAGGTTCGGCCCTGTCGAGGATCGAACCATGCCCAACCTTACTGGCTGGGTCCTATTCCGCCTGCGGCGGAACTGACCGGCGCAGCGGCCGGCGCCGCCGCAGGGCCGATCCTGTCGACGTGCGGCCGGTAGGCCGCCGGCAGGAACGCCACCAGGAAAGCCGATCCGTTCTCCGCATAGGTGAGGAATTTCGCCCGCCGGATCGCCGACGGCCATTCGGATGGCTGGAGAAAGATCGAAAGGGCGATATAGGCGAGACAGACGATCACCGCCCCGCGCACGAGGCCGAACGCGAGCCCCAGCGTGCGATCGACGCCTGAAAGCACCGAATCCCGCACCATCGAACCAAGCCATGCGCTCAGGATCGACAGGACGATCAGAACAACGATGAACACGATCCCGATCGACACCGGCAGAACCAGTTTGGGGTTTCCCACAATGCCGGTGATCTGGGGTTCGACCAGCGGGTAAGAGACGAAAGCAGCCAGGCCCGCGCCAATCCAGGCGCCGATGCCCAGCACCTCGCGCACAAAGCCACGGGCCAGCGCCAGTAGGCCGGACAAAAGAACGACACCGATCGCGATACCGTCAGCCCAGGTCATCACGCCTCCTCCCCATTGCCGGTCACTGCGCCCATGGCCGCGACAAGATCGCTCAGATGCCCGTATTCCGCGAGAACCATCCCCTCCGGCGCCGACAACCGCCTCGTCCCGCCGGCGACACGACGCGGTAGGGCCGCCCGGCCGAAGCCGAGCTTCGCCGCCTCCTTGAGCCGCAATTCCACCTGCGCCACCTGCCGCAATTCGCCCGACAATCCGATCTCGCCGAAAAACACCGTCTCCGGATCGGCGGGCACGCCGCTCGCGGCGGAGATCAGCGCGGCGGCCACGGCGAGGTCCGCGGCCGGTTCCGAGACGCGCAACCCGCCGGCGACATTGAGATAGACGTCATGCCCGCCCAGTTTCAGGCCGCAGCGCGCATCGAGCACCGCCAGCAGCATCGACAGCCGCCCCTGGTCCCAGCCGATCACCGAGCGCCGCGCCGAGCCCGCGCCATTGGCGGAGAGCAGCGCCTGCACCTCCATCAGCACCGGGCGCGATCCTTCAAGGCCGGCAAACACCGCGCTGCCGGTCACGTTGCCATGCCGCTCGGCAAGAAACAGGGCCGAAGGGTTCGCCACCTCGGCCAGCCCCCGTCCGGTCATCTCGAAGACGCCGATCTCGTCGGTCGCGCCGAACCGGTTTTTTGCACCGCGCAGGATCCGGAACTGGTGGCCGCGATCACCTTCGAAGTGCAGCACCACATCCACCATGTGCTCCAGCACGCGCGGTCCGGCGAGCGCGCCCTCCTTGGTCACATGGCCAACGAGCATCAGCGCGAATCCCTGCGTCTTCGCGGCCTGGATCAGGGCGAAGGCATTGGCGCGCACCTGGCTGACCGTACCGGGCGCAGACTCGACTGTCTCGTCCCAGATCGTCTGGATACTGTCGATCACGACCAGCGCCGCGTCACGTTCGGCGCGCAATGACCCCAGAATATCGGCCAGCACCGTTGCCGAAGCCAGATTGACCGGCGCCGTCTTGAGATCGAGCCGTTCGGCGCGAAGCCTGATCTGCGCGACCGACTCCTCGCCCGACACATACAGCACCCGCCGCCCGGAAGCGGCAAGCCGGGCCGCCGCCTGCAACAGGAGCGTCGATTTCCCGATTCCCGGATCGCCGCCGACAAGAATGGCAGAGGCCGGCACCATGCCACCGCCGAGCACACGATCGAACTCCTCGATTCCGAGCGGAATCCGCGGCGGCGGCGGCGTCTCCCCGGCCAGACCGACGAAGTCGATCCCCCGCCCGGCCTGAACCGCCGCCTTGCGTCCGGTGCCGGTGGGCACGACCGCCTGCGGCTCGAGCGTGTTCCATGCGCCGCAGGCCTCGCACCTTCCGGCCCATTTCGGCGCCACGGCACCGCACTCATTGCAGACAAAACGGGTGGCACTCTTCGCCATTCAGGCTGCCGCCCCGGACGGACCGCGCATCAGCTGGGCCGCCAGCCGAACCGCGTGAACAGGAATTGGCGCAGCGCCAGCAGCGCTTCGGGCGACGCGGCGATCGGCGCCAGCGCGACCGCCGCACCGTTAACGGTCAGGCTGATTGCGCTCGCCGTCGCCGCCGATTGCAAGGCGGATCCCTGAATCGCCCCAAGTGCAGCCTGCCGCCAGAGCGCGACCGACGCCGCCGGCGTCAGATGCGGCAAAACCATGATGAAATCGAGGCGGCTCGCCGCCGCGACGCCCTGGAACGCCCGCTCGAGCGGTGGCGACAGCGCCTTCGCGTGCCGTATCCCGGCAAGCTCAGCAACTGTCGGCACGTTCGCGAAACGCGGATCCCGTACTGTTCGTCCCGCCTGGTCAACGGTACCGAGTGAACAGATCGCCGCGCCACCTTCGGCCTGGAGGGATGCGAGATCGGCAGGAATATCCTCACCAGTCAGCATCACCGCGTCGACTTCGCCAAGCCCGAACGCGCGCGCCACGGCCGTCGTGCCGCGCAGTCCGAAAATCGGCGAAATCGGCACCCCCAAACGCTCGAACGCCAGAATGGCGGCCAGGTCCGGACTTTCCGGCGCGGCGGCGGCGAGGCGGACCGGCGCCGCTTGCGCCAGTCGGCCAGCCCCGCCGCGCAACACGATCACGCCGGAACTGAGTCCGGCGAGGATCGGAATCCACTCACCCGGCCGGAAATGCACGCGCGGATCGCCGGTCAGGAAAGCAATCGACGACTCGCCCGGCAACAGCGCGGCCGTATGACCGTCGGATACCATCAATGTCTGCAGGCGATTTGCGCCGGTCACCCCATCTTGCCCGCCGACGGTCTCGATGCGGAGCGGCGTTCTGGGTGAGAGGATTTTCTCCAGGCCAAGCGCAATCGCGCGCCCCCAGCGATCGGCCTGCCCGCCAGGCAGGCCACCGACAACAATCCGGTAGGACCCGCCAAATGTATCGGCAAAGATCGCGTTGGCAGGCGTAGGGAGATCGCTGGCGCGCGCAAAAGGCAGGGCAGAGCCGGCGATGATCGTTCCAAGCGCACCGAGCGCGGCACGGCGCTTCACGGTTCGAGGCCTCGCGGCCCGAACCTATTGATCGTAGCTGACAAGGGCTTCGAACGGCACATCGAGACGATCCCTGCCTTTCAGGAACGCCAGCTCGATCAACGCGGCGGCGGCCGGAACCTCTGCGCCCACCTTCCGCAGCAGCTTGATACCGGCGGCCATCGTCCCTCCGGTGGCAAGCAGGTCATCGACGACGACAACCCGCTGGCCCGGCTGGACCGCATCGGCCTGGATCTCGATCCGATCCTGCCCATACTCAAGATCGTAGTCGTAGCCGACAGTCGCGCCGGGCAACTTGCCGCGCTTGCGCAGCATGATGAAGCCGCAACCGAGCTTGAGGGCGAGCGGCGCGGCAAGGATGAAGCCGCGGCTCTCGACGCCTGCAAGCAGGTCCGGGTGATGCGCGCGCACCACCTTGGCAAGCCGTCCCATCGCCACCTGCCACGCATCCGCATGGCGGATCAGGGTCGAGATATCGTAGAAGAGGATCCCCGGTTTCGGGAAATCGGGGATGCCGCGGATATGATCCTTGAGATTCATGGCGCCGGTATAGCCGAGGTATCGTCCGTGGCAACCCGATCCGGTGGCGCACGCTTCAAAACCTGCGCCACGCTGAATTGAAGCGGCGCCGCTCTCGTCACTCCTGGGGCGATCGGCTATGCATCGGACCAGCACAGGCGCCGTTTCCGCTCGACGTGGCGGAACGCTTCCGCTACACAACATATAGAGGTAGATATCGTCATGGACCGTCGTTCGCTACTAGGAATGGTAGGTGGGCTTGCGACCGCAGGCTCTCTGGGGATCGCCTTTCCGGCGGCCGCCGCGGAAACGAAAGCCGATTCCCCCTATTCGATCCGCAGCCTCGGCAATCCGAATGCCCCCGTAACCGTCTATGAATATTTTTCCCTCAACTGTCCGCATTGCGCCGAATTCGCCACGCACGCGCTGCCCAAGGTCATCGAAAGCTACGTCAAGCCAGGCAAGGTCTATTACGTCTTCAAGGACTTCCCGCTGAACGAGGACGCACTCTGGGCCGCGCAGATCGCCCGCGCGCTGCCGGCGAAGGCATATTATCCGTTCATCTCGGAACTCTTCCGCACGCAGGATGAATGGGCCTACGCGCCGGGGCTGAAAACGCCCAAGGATTACCAGAACGCCCTGTTCCGCTACGCCGCCCTCGCCGGCATGGACCGCACGACGTTCGACGCCGCCATAGCCAACAAGAAGCTGCGCGCCTTCGTCCTCAACGAACTGAACGACGCCGAGAAGACCTACAAGGTCAATTCGACCCCGACCTTCATCATCAATGGCCGCAAGCGGGAGGGAGCGGTTTCGTTCGACACCTTCTCCTCCTGGCTGAAGGCCGCGTAGGTCCGGCTTGCCCGCGCGTTTCGCCCGCCTGCGGATCAGCGGGTTCAAGAGTTTCGCCGATCCGACCACGATCGACATCCTGCCAGGGCTGACCGGCATCATTGGGCCGAACGGCTGCGGCAAGTCGAACGTGGTCGACGCGCTGCGCTGGGCGATGGGCGAAGCCAGCGCCAAGTCCCTGCGCGGCGGCGAGATGGAGGACGTCATTTTCGCCGGCACGATGGCGCGTGCCGCGCGAAATCTTGCCGAAGTGTCGATCACCCTGACCGACACCGCGGGCCTCGCCCCGGTTCCGTTCCAGAACGAGCCGGAACTCCAGGTCTCGCGCAAGATCGAGCGCGGCAGCGGCAGTTCGTACCGGATCAACGGGCGCGAAGTGCGCGCGCGCGATGTCGCGACCCTGTTCGCCGACCTCGCCTCCGGTGCCCGCAATTCTGCGATGATCAGCCAGGGCCGGGTTTCCGCCCTGGTGAACGCCCGCCCGGACGAGCGGCGCGCCCTGCTGGAGGAAGCCGCCGGCATCACAGGCCTGCACGCCCGCCGGCACGAGGCCGAACTCAAGCTGCGGGCGGCCGAGCAGAACCTTCTCCGGGCCGACGACCTGCGCGCCCAGCAGGAGGCGCGCCTCGCCGAGTTGCGCAAGCAGGCCCGCCAGGCCAATCGCTACCGGAACATCTCGGGGTTGATCCGCGACGCCGAGGCTGAATATCTCGCCATCGAACGCGAGCTCGCCGAACGCCGGCGCCGGGCGGCGCGCGCGCAGTTCGCCGAGGCCGAAGCAGCGGTTGGCCACGCCGAAAAGCTTCGCGACGACGTGCTGGGCCGCGAAACCTCGCAGAACGATGCGCTGCCGGCCTTGCGCGCGCGCGAAGCGGACACGCGCACACGCCTCGAGCGCGCACGGATCCTCGCCGAGCAGATCGATGCCGAGATCGCGCGCCTCGAAGCGGCCCGGCGCGAAGCCGAAGCGCGGGTGGCCACCCTGCGAAAGGACCATGCCGGCGCCGAACGGATCGCGCGCGACGCCGAAGCCGCCGCGATCCGGCTGGAGGCCGAGCGGTCGCAACTCGCCGCCGATCACGAACTGGCTCCCGCCCGAATCGAGCAGGCGCGGCGCGAGGCCGAGGCCGCGTCGGCCGCACTCGCCCAGTGCGAAGCCGCAACCCAACAGGCGACGGAAGCCGCCGCCCGCGCCCAGGCCCAGCGTCAGGCCATGGAAACCCGGCTGACCCAGGCCCGCGGCACCGCCGGCCAGGCGGATCGCCGGGCCCGCGAAGCCGAAGCCGCGCACGCCACAGCACAGGCCGCCCTCGTTTCTCCCGAACGTCTCGCCGCGGCGGAAGCCACCCGCGAGGCAGCCGAACGGGCAGTGGCTGCAGCTGAAACCACCTATGCCGAGGCCCAGAACAGGGTGCAGGGGGCGGAAACGCGGCGCACGGAAGCCCATGCTGCCGCGATCCGCGCCCGCTCTGCCGCAACCGAGGCGGATGCCGCGGCGGCGCGGCTCAAGGCCGAAACCGATGCGCTGAAAGCCCTGCTCGCCCAGAAATTCGGCCGCGACCCCGACCCGGTGCTGGACCGCATCAAGGTTCCCGCAGGGCTGGAAACGGCACTGGGCGCCGCGCTGGGCGCCGAGCTCTCGGCGGGCGAGCAGGCCAGCGCCGCCCGGCACTGGCGCTCCTTGCCGGCCATCGCGTCCGATGCCGCGCTGCCCCGGATCGGCGAAACGATCACCGCGCCGGATGCCCTCCGACGCGCCCTCGATCACATTCTCCTGCTGCCGGATGGCGAAGACGGCGAAGCCTTGCAGGCGACGCTGCGCCCGGGCCAGATTCTCGTTTCGATCGAGGGCGGGGTCTGGCGTTGGGACGGGTTCGTGGTCCGCCCTGGTGCGCCGACCGAGGCGGCAGTCCGCCTCGCCCAGCGCAACCGGCTGGATCAGCTTGACGTCGAGTTCGCCCGTGCGCGGCAGAGCGCCGAGGCCACCCGCGCCGCGCTGCAGGAAGCCGAAGCCGCCGAGCGCGACGCACGGCATGCCGAGGAGGAGGCGCGCACAGCCCGCCGCGCCGCCGAATCGGCCATCGACCGGACCCGCAAGGATCTGCGAACGACGGCGGAGACGGCGAGCCGGCTGGCGGCCGAAGCCGAACGGCTAGCCGCCCGCGAGGCCGCGGCGGCCGAAACACGCGCCCGAATCGAGGCCGAGGCCGGAGAAGCACGCGCCGCGCTCGCCGCCATCGAAGCCGAATTCGCGACACTGGACGACGCCCAGGCCTTTCGCGACGCGCTCGATCGCGCGCGCTCCGCCCTGTCCGAGAGTCGCCGGCGCGACAGCGAGGCAACCCAGGCCCTTCAACGCCTGCAGACGGAAGCCGACGCCCGCGCCCGCCGTCTGGACACGATCATCCGCGAACAGTCGGACTGGGCCGAACGTGCGCGCGACGCCAATGACCGCCGCACCGACCTCGGCGCCCGCTTGCGCGAGGCCGAAGCCAGCCTGGAAACCCTCGGCGCCGATGGCGGCGCGCGGGAACGGCGGGCCGAGGCGGGCGCCGAACTGGAAGCGGCAGAGTCCGACCACCACGCCGCCGCGCGGGATCTGGCCAGCGCCGAAGAGGCCGCACGGCGGAATTCCGCCGCCGCGCGCGCCGCGGAGCAGGATCTCGCCCGCGCCCGCGAAGCCCGCATCGGCGCTGAATCCGCCGTGCGCGAAGCCGACCACGCCTGGGGCACCGTCGCCGAAAAGATGCTGGAGCGCCTGGGGGTCGATCCCGCTCTGCCCGCAGTCGCCGATCCGTCGCCCGACGCCGCCGAAAAGGCGCGGAAGCGGTTCGAGCGCCTCACCCGCGAACGCGACGAGATGGGTCCCGTCAACCTGCGCGCCGATATCGAGGTCGGCGAGATCGAGACCCGCCTTGCCGCGATCGACCGCGACCGCGAGGAGATCACCAGCGCAATCGCAAAGCTGCGCGGCTCCATCGGCCATCTGAACCGGGAGGGCCGCGAGCGCCTTTCGGCCGTCTTCACCGAGATCGACCGCCATTTCCAGGCGCTGTTCACCCGGATGTTCGGCGGCGGGCGCGCCCATCTTGCCCTCACCGGCTCCGACGACCCGCTCGAAGCCGGGCTTGAGATCTTCGCCGAACCGCCGGGCAAGAAACTCGCAACACTGTCCCTTCTCTCCGGCGGCGAGCAGGCCCTCACCGCGCTGTCACTGATTTTCGCGGTCTTCCGCTGCAACCCCGCGCCGCTCTCCGTCCTCGACGAGGTCGACGCCCCGCTCGACGATGCGAACGTCGAACGCTTCTGCCGCCTGCTGGAGGACATCTCCCAGGATACCGGCACCCGGTTCATCGTCGTCACCCATCACCACCACACGATGGCGCGAATGGACCGGCTCTACGGCGTCACGATGCAGGAGCGGGGCATTTCCCGTGTCCTGTCGGTGGATCTCGGTACCGCGGCGGCGATGGTCGAACCCGCCGGGGCGATCGCCGCGGAATAGATTTCACGCTCGCGATATGTTGACTTGGAACGGCAGCGTCGGTAGCAACCGCTGCCGCCTGTCGGCGGGCGTAAGGGTGTGAAAATGGGTGACGAACCGGCTCAGGGGCCAGATGATCGGAGCGATTTCGATCAGCGCCTTGCCGCTGCGCGCAGCCGCGCCGGGCTCGACAAGCCCGCCGGAAAGAGCGCGGAGCAGGACAAGGGGCCCAATCCGTTCAGCGTCGCAACGCGGCTGGGCGCCGAAATGGTGGCGTCTCTGGTCGTGGCTGTCGCGATCGGCTATGGACTGGATCGTCTTTTTCATTCAGCACCCTGGTTCATGATCGGCTTCGTGCCCATCGGCGCGGCTGCGGGGCTTCGAAACGTGTTCCGGGCCATGGGACCGGGCGACAAGGACTGACCGGAGGATACGGATGGCGCAAGAATCGGGGATCAACGCTCTCGGGCAGTTCCAGCTGACCACCGGATTCGGTGCGTTCGGCAAGGCGATCGAATTCACGAATTCGAACGAGATGATGCTGCTCGCCGCCGTGATCGTCACCTCGCTTTTCGTTGTCGCGCTGCGCCAGCGCGCTCTGGTTCCCGGCCGCATGCAGGGCCTCGCCGAGATCAGCTATGAATTCGTCCACAACATGGTGCTCGACACGATCGGCGAGGAAGGCAAGCGCTTCTTCCCCTTCGTCTTCACCCTGTTCGCCTTCATCCTGATCGGCAACATCCTTGGCCTGTTCCCGTATTTCTTCGCCTTCACCAGCCACATCGCGATCACCGGCGCCCTGGCGCTTTTCGTCTTCGCCCTCTCGACGCTGGTAGGTTTCTGGTATCACGGCATCGGCTTCCTGAAGTTCTTTTCCCCCCCGGGCGTGCCGGGCTGGCTGCTTCCGCTGCTGATTCCGATCGAGATCGTTTCCTTCCTCTCGCGCCCGATCTCGCTTTCGGTTCGACTGTTCGCGAACATCACGGCCGGCCATGTGATGTGGGAGGTGTTCGCGGGCTTCATGCTGATGCTGGTCTCCGGTCTCGGCGCAGTCGGCGTGGTGGCGGCGATCATACCGCTCGGCCTGAACATCGCGCTCACGGCGCTCGAATTCCTGGTCGCGTTCCTGCAGGCCTACGTGTTCGCGATCCTGACCTGCCTTTACCTGCACGATGCGATCCACATGCACTGATCGCCTCGCGCTCTCTTCAACCCGCCGGCCCGACCGGCCTCGCTACCGCTTGAACTGAAAGGAATCCAAGTTATGGCCATTGACACCCTCCTCCTCGCTCGCGACGTCGGTGCGGGTCTTGCGACCATCGGCGTTGCCGGCGCGGGCGTCGGTATCGGCAACCTGTTCGGCGCCTTCGTCGGTGCGGTCGGCCGTAACCCGGCGGCGCGCGACAAGATGTTCCGCGACGTTCTGCTCGGCTTCGCGCTGACCGAGGCGGTTGCGCTCTACGCGCTGGTCATCGCGCTCATCATCCTGTTCGCCTGATCCAACGGCGGGGAAACTTCACGCGATGCGTCGAACCACCATACTGCTCGCCGCCACCGCCCTGGGCCTGACGCCGGCAATCGCCATGGCCGAAGGCAAGATGCCGCAGATGGATTTCTCCAATCCGCTGACCGGTGCGCAGGTCGTGTGGATGGCGGTCATCATGGTCGTGCTCTATTTCGTGCTGGCGCGATGGGCCCTGCCCCGCATCGGCGGCGTGATCGAGAACCGCCACAACCGCATCGCCACCGACCTCGAAACCGCACGCCGCGCAAAGGCGGAAGCCGAACACGCGGTCCGGGAACTCAATCTTGCCATCCAGAACGCGCGGGAGTCGAGCCAGGGCGCAATTGCCGAAGCGGTCAACGCCGCCAAGGAACGTGCCCGCGCGCAAACGGCAGCGCTCAACGACCGTCTCAGCGCTCAGATCGCTTCTGCCGAAGCCGAGATCGACTCCGCGCGCCGGACAGCCGTGGGCGCGCTGGCTCCGATCGCCCGCGATGTGGCGTCGAGCTTGTTGCACCGCCTGATCGGCGAGGCCGTCGAGCCGGGCCGCATCGAGCAGGCGGTATCGGCACTTTCAACCCAAGGGTGAGAGATCATGGAATACGAAGCCCTCACCGGTACGCTTTGGGACAAGGGGACTTTCTGGGTCACCGTCGCGGTCCTGATCTTTCTGGCCTTCTTTGGAAGAAAGATCGTCGGCGCCATCACCACCATGCTCGACCAGCGCAGCGCCGCCATCCAGCACGAACTTGACGAGGCGTCGCGCTTGCGCGCCGAGGCTGAGGCCATGCTCAAGGATGCCGAATCCCGGCGCGAGGCCGCGCTGGCACAGGCCAAGGACATGCTGGCCATGGCTGGCCGTGAGGCCGAACGGCTTGCCGCCGACCTGCTCGCCGAAGCCGAGGCATCCGCCCGCCGGCGCGAGCAGATGGCCCGTGAGCGCATTTCGGCGGCCGAGGCCGCTGCGATCGCCGAAGTGCGGGATGCCGCGGCCGCGCTCGCCGCACGCGCCGCCGAGCAGATCCTGAAAGAGACAATCGACGAGGCCCATGATCGGGGCCTGATTGATCAGGCCATCGGCGGATTGCCCGCTGCGCTCAGACAGAAGGCTGCCTGATACCGGCTGGCGCTGCCACCACGGGGCAGCGTCTGCCTCCGGGCATGGCGCAAACCGCTGCCGGTTGATATACCCGGTCGCGTGCGGCCTCACCGTTTCCCATCAGCCGCCGAGATACGAGGTTCACCCATGGCGCGTCGCCGGCAACTTTATGAAGGCAAGGCAAAAATCCTGTTCGAAGGGCCGGAACCCGGCACCCTCGTGCAGTATTTCAAGGACGACGCCACCGCGTTCAACGCCCAGAAGAAGGGCGTGATCACGGGGAAGGGCGTGTTGAACAACCGCATCAGCGAGTTCCTGATGCAGCGCCTCGGCGAAATCGGCATCCCGACCCATTTCGTCCGCCGCCTCAACATGCGCGAACAACTCGTGCGCGAGGTCGAGATCATCCCGATCGAGGTCGTCATTCGCAACGTTGCCGCGGGCAGCATGAGCACGCGCCTCGGCATCCCTGAGGGCACGCGGCTCCCCCGATCGATCATCGAATATTATTACAAGAACGACGCCCTGAACGATCCGATGGTGTCCGAGGACCACATCACCGCGTTCGGCTGGGCCAGCACCCAGGATATGGATGACATTGTCCATCTGAGCCTGCGCATCAACGACTTTCTCACCGGCCTGTTCCTCGGCGTCGGCATCGTGCTGGTGGACTTCAAGATCGAGTTCGGCCGGCTGTGGGAGAACGACGATATGCGCATCGTCCTCGCCGACGAAATCAGCCCGGACAATTGCCGTCTCTGG
>JAJZFF010000217.1 GCA_021805485.1 Pseudomonadota bacterium | reverse complement strand
GTCTTCCTCATCCTCAACTACAATCCGGACAAGGCGCTGACCGAGATCCAGGCTCAGATCCAGTCGGTTTTGAACCAGTTGCCGTCGGGTACACAGCAACCCCAGCTCAAGCTGCAGGTCGGCCAGCAGCTCGATGCCATGTATATCGGCTTCAAGAGCAACGTCCTGTCACCGAACCAGATCACGGACTATCTCACCCGAGTCGTGCAACCGCAGTTGCAGTCGGTGCCGGGAGTGCAGACGGCGGAGATTCTTGGCGCGCAGAACTTTGCGATGAGGATCTGGCTGGAGCCCGCGAAGCTCGCGGCCTATGGCCTGACCGCGACCAATGTCTACGATGCGCTTGCCGGCAACGATTTTATCAGCGCGCTTGGCAACACCAAGGGCACGATGACCCAGGATACGCTGACGGCATCGACCTCGCTGCACAGCGCCGCCGCGTTCCGCCGTCTGATCGTCAAGCAGTCGGGTGGCGCAATCGTGCGGCTCGGCGATGTGGCGCGGGTGAAGCTCGGCTCCGACAGCTATGATGCCGAAGTCGCCTTCGACGGCAAGCCGGGTGTCTATATCGGCATCCAGGTCGCACCCGCCGCCAACCTGCTCTCGGTAATCAGCGGCGTCGAGAAGCGCTTCCCGGAAATCCAGAAGCAGTTGCCGGCAGGGCTCGACGGCGCGATTGTCTACAACTCGGCGGCCTTCGTGAACGCCTCGATCCATGAGGTGGTCGCGGCACTGATCGAGGCTCTGCTGATTGTCGTGCTCGTGGTTTTCGCCTTCCTTGGCACGCCGCGATCGGTGTTTATCCCCGTGATCGCGATCCCGCTTTCGCTGATCGGCACATTCGCGGCAATGCTGATGCTCGGCTTCTCGATCAATCTGCTGACGCTGCTGGCCCTCGTGCTGGCAATCGGCCTCGTGGTGGACGATGCGATCATCGTTGTCGAGAACGTCAACCGCCATCTCGACAACGGCGAAACGAAACTGCACGCCGCGATCAACGCCGCCGCCGAACTCGCCAATCCGATCATTGCGATGACCGTCGTTCTCGCCGCGGTCTATGTGCCGATCGGCTTCCAGTCCGGTCTGACCGGCGCCCTGTTCACCGAGTTCGCCTTTACCCTGGTCTCGGCGGTGACGGTGTCGGCGATCATCGCGCTCACCCTCTCGCCGATGCTCTCCTCCCGCCTGCTGCATCACATTCCGCGCGACGGCACCGACTGGGAAGCCCGCCTCGTTCACTTCATCGACAAACTCTTCAACACGGTGCATCGGCGCTACATGCGGATGCTTCGCAGCAGTCTGCGCACCCTGCCGGTCACGCTCGTCTTCGGCGCCATCGTGCTCGGCAGCATCTATTTCCTCGCCGCCGGGGCGAAGAGCGAACTCGCGCCGCAGGAAGACCAGGGCGTGGTGATCCTCTCCTCGACCTCGGCGCCGAATGCCACCCTCCAGCAGAAGCTGCTCTGGGACCGGGAGTTGAACCGGCTGATGATGTCGCACAAGTCGGTCGGCCATACCTTCCAGTTCGAAACGCCGACCTTCGCGATCGCCGGCATGGTCCTCAAACCCTGGACGGAACGGACGAAGTCGGCAACTGCATTGCAGAACGAAATCCAGAAGCAGGCGGCAGAGGGTGTCGCCGGCCAACAGATTGTCGCATTCCAGCCCCCACCGCTTCCTGGCTCGCAGGGTCTGCCGGTGCAGTTCGTGATCAAGACGACCGATCCGTTCAGCGCCCTCAACGGCGTGGCGCAGAAAGTGCTGGCCGGAGCGCTGAAGACCGGCAAGTTCATCTTCCTGCAAAGCGACCTGAAGATCGATCAGCCGCAGGCCACCGTCGTGATCAACCGTGCCAAGGCGGCCACTCTCGGGCTCGACATGAGTCAGGTTGGCGCCGCGATGGCACAGGCGCTTGGCGGGCTTTACGTGAATTATTTCAGCCTCGACAACCGCTCTTACAAGGTGATCCCGCAGGTCACCCAGGCAAGCCGGCTGAACGTGTCACAGTTGCTCGACTATCCGGTCGCCAACATCAACGGCGTCCCGATCCCGCTTGGCGCGATCGCAACCATCCGCAATGAGGTCATCCCGGAATCCGTCAACCACTTTCAGCAGTTGAACGCCGCAACGATCCAGGGTGTCGCAGCGCCGGGCGTCTCCACCGGCGAGGCGGTGAAGGTACTGCAGCAGATCGCGGCGAAGGATCTTCCGAGCGGGTACGAGGTGGATTACGGCGGCCCGATGCGTCAGTTCATCCAGCAACAGGGCGGCTTCCTCGCGACATTCGGCTTCGCGGTGATCGTGATTTTCCTTGCGCTCGCGGCACTGTTCAATTCGTTCCGCGATCCGCTCATCATTCTGGTTTCGGTGCCGATGGCCATCGTCGGCGCGCTGATCTTTATCTATCTCGGCTTCGGGCTCAGCCTGAACATCTATACCGAGGTGGGTCTGGTCACGCTGATGGGACTGATCAGCAAGCACGGCATCCTGATCGTCGAGGTCGCGAACGAAGCGCAACTCGCCGGCATGACCAAGCGCGAGGCGATCGAGCACGCGGTCGGCATCCGGCTGCGGCCGATCCTGATGACCACGGCAGCCATGGTGCTGGGCGTACTGCCGCTGATCATCGCCAGCGGCGCCGGCGCGGCCGCCCGGTTCAACATGGGCATGGTGATCGCCGCAGGCCTTTCGATAGGCACACTTTTCACGTTGTTCGTGCTGCCCGCGGTTTATATGGTGGTAGGTCAGAAGCATCGTACGGAGGATGAGGTCAGCCATGGCTGACCTCATGTAGCGTGAGGCGGCAGCATGACCCGGACGGAGATCACGATCGGCGAGGCCGCGGCGCGGAGCGGCGTTTCGGCCAAGATGATCCGCCATTACGAACGGATCGGCCTGATCACGCCGCCGCTGCGCGGCGAAGCCAACAATTACCGTTTTTACGATGAGCGGTTGGTGCACGAGCTGCGCTTCATTCACCGCGCCCGTGACCTCGGCTTTGCCATCGTCGATATCCGGGCATTGCTTTCGCTCTGGCGCGACCGTAACCGCCCCTCTCGCGACGTGAAGGCCATCGCCGTTGCCCATATCGCCGAACTCGAGGCGAAAGCAGCGGCGCTACATTCCATGAGCGCGGAGCTGAGGCGCCTCGTTGAAAGCTGCCATGGCAGTGACAGGCCGGACTGCCCCATTCTCGAAGAACTGGCAAACCCCGGAAGTTGAACGCCGCCGGTCATTCTTTCCTTTGATTCAAGCCTTCGCTGCGGCTTATGATTTGCTCTGGATAATCCGTCGGAATACGACACCGGGAGGAGCGCACATGGCGCGATACGGCGCGCAAGGTCAGCGCCACTGATGAACCGCGTTGCCGGCTGGATCGGTACCCGGCTTGCACGCTTTCTGTCCGCTCCCACGCACGGCCACGCCATCGCCCCGGCAACGGATATCGGCCAGCTTGTTGCCTGTCTCCAACCCGCCGACGTGGTGCTGGTAGAGGGTCACAGCCGGTTCAGCATCGCCATCAAGTATCTGACCCAGTCCACCTGGTCGCACGTCGCGCTTTATGTCGGCCTGCGGCGGCGCCTGCCGGATACGCCTCCCGAACCGTGCTTTATCGAAGCCGATGTGGTCGAGGGCGTGCGGATGGTGGGGCTCGAAGCATTCAGAGATTATCATCTGCGCATCTGCCGCGCGGTCGGCCTGTCGGAAAGCGAACGACAGCGCGTGATCGATTTCGCACTATCCCGCCGCGGCGCCCGCTACGATCTGCGGAACGTATTCGATCTTCTACGCTACATGATCCCGACCCCGCCGGTGCCGGTGCATCTGCGCCGCCGCCTCATCGCCTTCGGCGCCGGTGACCCCACGCGCGCGATCTGCTCGACACTCGTCGCACAGGCCTTCCAGTCGGTACTTTATCCGATCCTGCCGATGATCGGCCCAAACGACTCGCACGCACATGATTGCGATATCTGCGTCGCCGAAATTCTCCGCGTGCGCGATCATCAACTCTTCGTGCCACGCGACTTCGATGTCTCGCCCTATTTCGAGGTGGTGAAGCCCTCGCTCGTCGGCAACCCCGGCGCGATCGAGGCGGCGCGCGACGCACTCCGCGGGCCGGATGGCACCGGCCGCCGCCTCTGGCGTTAGGCAAATCGGCTTGCCGCCGCCCGGAGCCAGCTCCGGGCGGCGGCAAGGTCAAGATCAGTGGTTGTCGCGCGGCACACCAAAACGCTCGGCGACGCGCTGATATTGCGGAGCATTCTCCAGCACAGCACCGGTTTCGAGCTGGCCGGTGAAACGGCGATGGATTTCCTGCCAGGGCGTCTGGTTGACCAGGTCCGGCAAGGTCAACGCCGCCCGCCGCGCCGCAAGCTCGGCCTCGTCGATCAGGATGTTGGCGCTGCGATCCTTGAGATCGACGCGGATAACATCGCCGGTCTTGAGCAGTGCAAGGCCGCCGCCCACCGCCGATTCCGGCGAGGCATTCAGGATCGAGGGGCTTCCCGAAGTGCCGGACTGCCGGCCATCACCAATGCAGGGCAACTGGTTCACGCCCTGACGCACCAGTGCGTCCGGCGGCAGCATGTTCACCACTTCGGCCGAACCCGGATAGCCGATGGGTCCGCAATTGCGGATCACCAGGATGCAGTTTTCATCGATGTTCAGCGTGGGATCGTTGATCCGGTGGTGATAATCTTCCGGCCCCTCGAAGACGATCGCGCGTCCCTCGAAAGCGTCCTCATCACCGGGCCGGCGCATGTAGCGGTCACGGAATTCCTCTGAAATCACTGAGGTCTTCATGATCGCGCTGGAAAACAGGTTGCCGCTCAGCACGGCGAAGCCGGCATGTTCGGCCAGCGCATCGTCGAAGCTGCGGATCACGTCGGCATCAATGCTGCGCTTCCCGGCGTTCTCCTCGCCCATGCTGCGGCCGCTCACGGTCAGTGCGTCGGCGTGGAATTTGCCCTGGCGGATCAGCTCGCCGATCACCGCCGGCAGCCCGCCCGCACGGTAGTAGGACTCGCCAAGATACTTGCCCGCCGGCATCATGTTGACCAGAAGCGGAATCTCGTAGCCGATCCGGTCCCAGTCCTTGATGTCGAGTTCGACGCCGATATGCCGTGCGATGGCGATGACGTGCGGCGGGCAGTTTGTCGAGGCACCGATCGCCGAGGCGCAGACGATCGCGTTTTCGAACGCCTTGCGCGTCAGGATCTTCGACGGCCGCAAATCCTCGTGGACCATCGCGACAATCCGCTTGCCGGTCTCGTAGGCGATCTGCGCGCGTTCGCGGTAGGGCCCCGGGATGGCGGCGCAGCCGGGCAGCGACATGCCAAGGGCCTCGGCCATCGCGTTCATCGAGGATGCCGTGCCCATCGTGTTGCAATGGCCAACGCTTGGCGCCGAGCCGGCCACCATGTCGATGAACTTGTTGTAGTCGAGCTGGCCAGCAGCGAGCCGCCGCCGCGCTTCCCACACGACAGTGCCGGAGCCCACCAGTTCGCCCTCGAAATGCCCATCCAGCATCGGCCCGCCAGACAGCACGATGGACGGCAGATCCACCGTTGCCGCCCCCATCAGCATCGCCGGCGTGGTCTTGTCGCAGCCGGTGGTGAGCACCACGCCGTCCAGCGGGTAGCCGTAGAGCACCTCGACCAGTCCGAGATAGGCAAGATTGCGGTCGAGCGCCGCAGTCGGCCGCTTGCCGGTTTCCTGGATCGGGTGCACCGGAAACTCGATCGGCACGCCGCCCGCGGCACGGATTCCATCCGACACGCGCTTGGCGAGTTCGAGATGATGCCGGTTGCAGGGCGACAGGTCACTGCCGGTCTGCGCGATGCCGATGATCGGCTTGCCGGATTGCAGTTCCTCGCGCGTCAGCCCGTAATTGAGGTAGCGCTCGAGATAGAGCGCCGTCATGCCGGGATTATCCGGGTTATCGAACCATTGGGTGGAGCGGAGACGTTTCGGGGTACTGCTCATGGCGGGTTCCTTCAGTTCGACCAGCCGCCGTCGATCACATGGGCGACGCCTGTGGTAAATCGGGACTCGTCGGATGCGAGATAAAGCGCGAGAGAAGCGATCTCCTCCGGCATGCCGAGCCGCCCCATGGGCTGGCGGGCGATGAATTCGGCCTCGATAACGGCTTCATCGACTTTGCGAGCCGCGGCAAGGGCCGCGATACGTCCGCGCAGTGACGGGCTCTCCACCGTACCGGGGCAGATGGCATTGCAGCGCACGCCCTGCGTCACGTAATCCGCCGCGACCGATTTGGTCAGCCCGACAACGGCGGCCTTCGACGCGCCATAGGCAAAACGGTTTGGTACACCCTTGATGGACCCGGCGGCCGAAGCGACGTTGATGATCGATCCTCCGCCGCCCTCCAGCATCCCCGGCAGAAAGGCACGGATCATGTGGAACATGGCGGTAACGTTTAGATCGAAGGAAAAGGCCCAATCGCGCTCGGAACACTCCAGCACGGAGCCGTGCGCGACAAAACCTGCGGCATTCACCAGAATGTGAATCTTGCCCAGCGAGGACGCAAGCGCTCTGATTGAGGTATCCTCCAGCACGTCCAGCTGCACGGTCTCGGCACCAGTCAGCCCGTCGAGTAGCTTCGGATCACGATCGGTCGCGATCACCTGTGCCCCTTCGCGTATCAGCGCCTCGGCAATCGCGCGGCCGATACCCTGCCCCGCGGCGCTCACCAGCGCGGTCTTTCCCGCTACTCGCCCGAAATGTGCCATCTTGTCGCTGCCTCTCCTGCGCCGCCGCCCGCGTCGCAGGCAACAACTGTGATTATTACCGATAACGGACATCTTCGGCAACCGTCCGCCCCCCTATCTCGCCGGTCCGATGCGGACTATCTTCACGATATGGACAGCCGCACCGCGCTTCTCGTCATCGATGTCCAGACAGATTTTTGCGCCGGAGGTGCCCTTGCCGTACCGAATGGCGACGTGGTGGTGCCGGTGATCAACGCTCTTGCGCGGCACTACCAGACGGTCGTCATCACGCAGGACTGGCACCCGGCCGACCATGTCTCCTTCGCCAGCCAGCATCCGGGACGGTCTCCGTTCGAAACCATACCCCTCGTCTACGGAACGCAGGTGCTCTGGCCGGATCACTGCGTGATGGACAGCCCCGGCGCAGCGCTGCACCGCGACCTCCATATTCCCCATGCCGCAGTGATCCAGCGCAAGGGATTGAATCGCCTGATCGATTCCTATTCCGCCTTCCTGGAAGCCGATCGGACAACCCGCACGGGTCTCGACGGCTGGCTCGCCGCCCGCGGCATCGAGCGGGTCGATCTCTGCGGCCTCGCGACTGACTATTGTGTCGCCTGGTCGGCACAAGATGCGAGGCGCTTCGGTTTGGAAGCACGTGTGATCGAGCCGGCCTGCCGGGGCATCGATCTGGATGGATCGCTGGCGGCAGCGTGGCAGGCGATGACCGCGGCAGGCGTGGCGCGGATCGCCGCGGTCTGATACCAGCGGCTTCATGACCGGCGACGGCGAGCAGCAGCGGACTAGGCAGAGGGCCTCGCGCAGGCGTGCCACTCTCATTGCCGGTTTGCTGGGTCTTGCCATGCTGATCGGCGCTGCCGCGCTTTACGGGCCCAGGCTGATCTCCGGCGATTATCATCGAGGCGCGATCGAGCGACTGGCGAGCGGAGTTGTCGGCCGGCCGGTTTATATCGAGGGGCCGATCACGCTATCTCTGCTGCCGGATCCCCAACTGGTCGCCGAGAACGTCATCATTGGCGGACCGCATGGCGCGCAGGTAACGACAGCCGTCCTGAAACTCGATCTCGCTCCGGGCCCCCTCCTGCTTGGCCGGCTTCGCGCAACCCGCCTCGCCCTGCAACACCCATACATTACCCTGCCCTGGCCCCTGCCCGGCGGCGCGGAGGCCCTCGCACCGCCGCCGTGGCTCGGGTCTCTGCACGCGACGCTGCATGACGGCACCTTCAGGATCGGCCCGCTGCGCCTCGACCACGCCAACCTTTCGATCTTCACCGGCGGCCCGCAGGCCGTGATTTCCGCCAGCGGCACCACGATGCTCGGCAAAACCCCGGCCGCGATCGCGCTCAGGGTCGATGATACCGGCAGTGATGGCCCCGCCCCGATGACGGCGGAACTCAAACTTGGCAAGGATGCCCTCACCACTCTCTCCTTCCACGGCGCGCTCGGCCACGATAGCCGTCTCGAAGGCGTTATCGATATAGCGGCGGACAAGAAGGCCGTTTCGGAGCTTCTGCCCGAACTGCAGAAATCATCGGCTCCGCTGCACGTCACCGGCCAGCTTGCGGCAACCGGGCACCTGGCCGCGTTCGAGAACGTCTCCGCGCAATTCGGCTCGGCTCAGGTGGAAGGTCAGGGCGCATTGGCCCTCGTCCCGGCGCCACTGCTGCGAATCACCGCGAAAGGCGATGGGCTCGACCTCGGAATCGCCGCCGCCCTGCTCGCCCGGATACGCTCCGTCGTGCCGGTAGCCGCCAACCTCGACGTTTCGGGCACCGTTGCCGGCGTGCCGATCGCCAAAGCCAACGCTTTGATCCTCGCAGACGACCGGTCGCTGCGCGCCCAGTCGTTGACAGCCACACTACCCGGTAACGCCGAACTCGGCTTTGCCGGCGCCCTCGGCCCGGCAGCCGCGGGACATTTCAGCCTTCGCGCCCCCGATCCCGCGGCGACAGTGGCGGCACTTCGGCCGCGGCTGCCGTTCCTGCCGTCATGGCCGGCCAAGGCCGGTCCGCTCGATGTTGACGGACGGATGACCCTGGGACCAGACGGCACGATCAGCCTCGATGATCTGCAGGGCAAGGAAGCCGCGACCGCCGCGATCCCCGCCTTTACTGGCGCCGCGCGTGTTACCCCCGCGGGCGATCGGGCCCATATCGTCGCCCGTCTTGATCTGACCCGTCTGACACTCGATCACCTGCTGCTCGATCATCTGGCCGTTGCCCTTTCGAGCGCAAAGCCACGCTATGATGGTTCGGTGCAGATCACTGCGCGTCAACTCGCGGTTCCTGCCGCCACAAAAGGCGCAAAGCCTGAAATCGAAGCCACCGACCTGCTTGTCGACGCCAGCCTGCACGATGCTGCTATCGGAGGAGGCGTTCATATCCGCCTCGCCAGCGCGCATCTCGGCCGGGGGCTGCTCCTCGGTCGTGGACTGCGCAAAGCCAACGGCGATGTGATCGGCGCCCGATTGTTTCTGGCCGGGCCGGACGCACAGAACACAATGACGGCACTTGCACGCATTCTCGGTCTGCCGGACCGCTGGGCAACGCACCAGGCGTTCCGTCAACCTTTTTCGCTTGCGATCGCTGCCGATGGCGCCGAGAAGGCGCTGGCGACGACGTGGGCTCTCCGTCTCGGCTCACTTCACGCCGCTGCCGCGCCGGTGATCGACCTCACGAATCGTTCCGCAGCAGGTCCGATCACGCTTCGGGCACCGAATGCTGTGGCGTTGATACGCAGCCTCGGCGGCGCCAACCTGCTCGGCGAACATGCCGGACTCGGCTGGCCCGGCCCTGGGTCGGCCAGTCTACGCGCTGCCGGTTTCTTCGTGGGTGGCCACATGGGCCTCTCCGATTTCGTTGCCTCGCTCGGCGCGCTGACGATTTCAGGCAGGATCAACGCCGATCTGGCCGACGGTCCTCCACAGATCTCCGGGAGAATTGCCGCCGATACGCTGGCGGTTCCCGCCCCGCCAGCATTGGAGGGGGCTGCCAGAGCCGCCCTTGGCAGCGGGTTACGCGTCAATTTCCCCATCCTCAGCGCGGCACGGGTCGAACGGTTCGGCGAAACGGTGGCACGGCACGCGTCGTTCAGCCTTGCCCTCGACCAGGGAAAGCTGGCGCCACGCATCGCGGTCACGCTAAACCGCGCGGAAGTCGTTGGCGGCAGGCTTTCGGGCCGCGCGATCCTCACCGGCGCGGCGGGAAGCACGCCGGCCACGCTCAGCCTGCAGGCCAGCCTGACCGGGGCACGGGCCTCAGCCGTTGCGTCAATCGCTGCCACCCACGGCCTTGCGCTTCCGCTCTCCGGAGGCGCGGTCGATCTCGGTGCCAATCTCATGGCCCAGGGCGATTCCGGGCGGGCATGGCAGCGCTCGCTCGCAGGCAGTCTCACCGCGTCGAGTCACGGCATCACGATCTCAGGGCTTGATCTTGCCGGCGTCGGACAGACACTCGGCGCAGCCATCCAGGCGCCGCATCCGGTTGGTCCGATCGCGACGGCCCACGCTCTTCGCGGTTTGCTTGGCAAGGGAACGACCACCTTCAATCTGCTTGATCTGACGGCGACGATTGGCCAGCGCACAGTGCGGCTCGACCATGCCGCCCTCAGTGGCCCGGCCGGCGAGCTGGCCGCGGCTGGCGACCTCAATCTCGCGCAGGACCACCTGAACCTGACTCTGGCTGCCCGCCCTGCCGTCTCTCAGGCCAAGACCGTGCCAAGCCTTTCCATGACCATCGCCGGCCCTGCCGCACACCCCGGCAGCCGCATCGATGTGGCTGCCGCGATTAGCTGGATCCACGATATGCTCGCCACCACGGAGACCAGTTCGGCGACGCATTGACCATCGCCCGGATCATTACCCGTAGTTGACGCCGTCATGTCTCAACGACTGTGGTCGTGAGCCGGAACAGTGCCGGTCATGATGCGGCAAGCCACCGTTTGGGAGCATGGTGGGCAACGTCTGGCCGAAACTGCCCGGTCAGACGGAGGCCCAGCAGCGTACCGGCAAGATACTGGGTCGCCATTACCGGGCTTCGAAACATGCGGGCTTGATTACCTTCCACGTCGGGATCTAGCCGCACCACGCGACTTGCCTGCACCGGGTGCCGGTTCTGATCGGCGGGGGCCTGCTCCTGTGCCCGGTGACGCGGGCCCCCTGGCAACGGTCGCAGACAAAACTGCCGGATTCCCTCCGGAACCGATTTTCCAACAGTCGGTTGATTGCGGATGCCCTCATCGCGATCGAAAGGGGTTTCAAACTGAACGGGCCAGCGCTCCATCCCCTCGGCGAAGACCACGAAGGCCTCACGCCAGTATTCAACGAGTTCATCGCCGGGCAACAGGCCCGCAGCCAGGTAGATTGGATGCATGGCCCCCGCACGCCCGCCGGAGCGCTCCGCTCGTGCCCGGCCTATGCATACCCATACGTTAACCGGCGCGACGAGCCTGTAGTATCGAGGATCAAGAATCTCAGACATCCGCAGCTCCCCTCGAAAGGCGAACGCGTTATAGCGTCGTAGAGTAACTCCGATTATTCAATTTGTTGAATAATTTTTCAGAATTATTTTTTATTACGCATCGAATACAATCATTATGAAATATTTTTGACGATTATATTTCATAATGATTGATATTTTACCCCAGAAATATATGGGTTTCCGCGCATACAATTGACGACTGAACGATTTGCCATGCAAGCTGCAAGGCATCCATCCGGTTCAGTTCATCGGGAGATGGTGGAGAGGGTTGGATTCGAACCAACGTAGGCGTGCGCCAGCGGATTTACAGTCCGCCCCCTTTAGCCACTCGGGCACCTCTCCGCCGCCCGTAATCTTCGATCGCGCCGGCGTTGTCAACATC